>CAZVMA010000133.1:0-3856 GCA_964628545.1 uncultured Pseudomonadales bacterium
GTGCAGTTCTTCGCCGCTCGCGGCACCGAGGCGCGCCTGCAGGCAGAGCTGGAAGGGCGCGATACGCTTGATTTGCCGGTGGATCTTGCGGCCTACCAGGACGACGCCAGGTTCGCTGAGGCGTGGCGGGTGCAAACGCAGCTGTTTGCGTCGCGGCGTGCGGCGCAGGCGAGCGAACTGGGATCCCTGCGCGAGAACATCGCCGGGCTCGAGGCTCAGGCCAGCGGCATCGACCAGTCGCTGCAGGGCAAGCGTCGTCAGCTTGCGCTCATGGCTGAGCAGTTGGAAAGCCTGCGCTCGCTGTCTGGCGACGGCTACGTGGCGCGCAATCGGCTGCTGGATCTCGAGCAGCAGCATGCGGAAGTGTCCGCGGGGATTGCCGGCGACGCCGGTACCCTCGGCCGCACGCGCCGTCAGATTGCGGAACTCAAGCTGACCCGCGAGCAGCGCGAACAGGCCTTCCAGGAGCAGGTGCGCACACAGCTGGCGGACGCGCAGGCGCAGGCCCGCGCGCTCGGTAGTCGCCTGACCGGGCTCGATCACGCGCTGTCGAACGAGGCCATACGGGCGCCGGTCGACGGCACGGTGATGAACCTGGCGGTGTACTCGCCCGGCGCGGTGGTCGGCCCCGGCACCAAGCTGATGGACGTGGTGCCGTCCGGCGACGCGCTGGTGGTCTCCGGTCGACTGCCGGTGCATCTGGTCGACAACGTGCGCATCGGCCTGCCGGTCGAGCTGATGATGTCGGCGTTCAACCAGAACCTGACGCCGCACATTCCCGGCGAAGTGGTTCGTATTTCCGCCGATCGTGTGGTAGACGAGCGTACGGGCGAGCCCTACTACAAGGTGCTGGTTCGCGCCACGGCCGAGGGCATGCGCATGCTCAATGACTATGAAGCCGTCGCGGGCATGCCGGTCGACCTGTTCGTGAAGACCGGCGAACGCACCATGGCCAGCTATCTGGTCAAGCCGCTCGTGGACCACCTGAAAGTATCGATGTCGGAGGAATGACCATGCCAGGGACGGTAATGGGTCATCTCGCGCGCCAATGGTCGCAAGGCCATTGGGCTGGCGCGGGATGCGGAAAGTGGAGTCGGGGCGCGCGGCTGTTCTGCGCGCACATGGGCCTGCAGACGGTTCTGGTTGCCGGCGGTATGCCGCCGGCGCTGGCAGCCGGGGACGAGACGCCCACGCTGACCGGGCAGACGGTCACCCTGGAGGATGCTTACCAGAGCGCACTGGTCGAGGATCCGACCTGGCGGGCGGCGCAGTTTGCTCGGGATGCCGGGGTAGAGGCAAAGGCGTTGGGACGCGCGGAACTGCTGCCCACCCTGTCGGCCAACTACGGCGTGCAGCGCAACCGGTCCGACATCGATTTCTCGAACACGCTGGGATCGCAGACCGAAAACCGACGCTACCAGAGCAGTAACGGTGGCCTGCTGCTGCGCCAGCCGCTGTTCTACGCCGAGGGCATCGCGCGCTATCGACAAGGTGTCGCACAGGCCGAGGCCAGCGAGGCCGAGCTTGAGGCATCGCGCCAGGCGTTGTTACTGCGCGTCTTCCAGCAGTACGCCGAGGCGAACCAGGCGGAGGTCGAGCTGGCGCTGGCAATGGCTAAGCGCGATCAGCTGATTGAGCAGCGCAACAGCAACGCGGAGCTGCTGGCTCGGGGCGAAGGCACCGTCACGGATCGACTGGAAACCCAGGCAAGCCTTGATCTTGCGGAAGCCGAGGTCATCGTGGCGGAAGATCTGGTTGCGGACGCGCGCTCTGCACTGGCCGCAACCATTGGCCGCGCCGTGCCCGGGGTTGTCGGGTTGCCCGACGACTTTGTGCCGGCGATGGACACCCGATCGTCACTCGAGGAGTGGCTGGAGCGCGCCCAGTCGCGCAATCCGGACCTGAATGCCCAGCGCGCGCTGGTGCGAGCGGCGGCGCAGGACGCCAAGCGTGCGAAAGCGTCCCGCCTGCCGCGGCTGGATCTGGTAGCCAATATCTCCAAAGCCGATTCGGACACGGTCAGCACCTTCGAGCAGGACTCGGTGACCAGCGGGGTCGGGGTGCAGGTCTCGATGCCGATCATCTCCGGTGGCGCGACGAGCGCCGCCATACGGCAGGCGGAAGCCAACCGCAGCAAGGAAGCGGCCATGCTGGACGCCATGGTCAACGAGGTGCTGGTTGATCTGCAGCGACAGTTCAACCTCACCGAGAGCGGCCGTGCGCGCATAACCGCGCTGGTGACGTCGCTGGAGTCGGCGCGGCTGGTGGTCACGGCCACCGAACAAAGCGTGCGTGCCGGTGTGCGCACCAACCTGGATGTTCTAGAAGCGCGCAGCCAATGGTTTGAGGTGCGACGCGATCTGTCGCTTGCGCGTTATCAGTATCTGCTGGCGGAACTCGGTCTCCGCCGTGCAGCGGGCACGTTGACCGAGGGTGACCTGCAGGGGGTGGCGCGGCATTTTCGTTGAAGTCGAGCCGCGCTTCGACCGATTGCCGGACTCGAAATTCGGGTGCCGGTGACGTTTCAGGGTGGCGGTACGGGGCGGGTGGCCTCGTACCGCCTTTTTTCGCTGTCTCGCTCTGGCGATCAGAAGTCCTCTCGCAGCCATACCAAAGTGCCACACGCGCAGCCGGCAGCCGCAAGCGCGCCTGCGGCTATCAGCGGTTCAGACAGGATCTGCGCCAGGCCAATCAGCAGATCGGACGCAGGAACCTGCGCTAGCGATACGGCAAAACCGATACCCGTGGCAGCCCAGACGATCCAGTCCCGATGCCTGCGCTGCGAGTTCATCATGGTTCTAGACACTCGAACTGCGTTTCCGGCTTGCGTCTCGGCTGGAAATCCGGCCGGCACGCCGGCCTGCAGCCGGGCGGGCAGACGCGCGAGTACAGCTGCTGTAAAACCATCGTCCTGTAGGTTCGGGATGTGGGTGCGCACGGCATGCACCAGCCAATCGGCACGCGACGGCAAGGGCTCCGGTCGATGCAGTGGGTCGTCAGCTGGATTCGTCATCTTCAGGATTCCTCAGCCGAATTCCGTGGTGTTGTCCTGCCAGTCGGCAAGCTGTGCCTGCAGGCGCGCGCGACCGCGCAGCACGTGCGATTTCGCGGTACCCAAGGGAATGGACATGATCACGGCGATTTCCGCATGGGTAAAGCCATGTTCCAGAGATAGATGCACAGCCCGCGCCTGCTCTGGTGCGAGTTCTGCCAGCGCCTGGTTGAAATCCTGCATGAAGGCGTTCGCCACGCTGCCCGGATCATGGCGGTCGTCCGCGATGTCCGGCGTATCCTCCAGAGCCTCTGCGGTCGGGGCACGCGAGCGGATCAGGCTCAAGAACAGGCGATAACCGATGCGGAACAGCCAAGTCCGAAAGCTGCTTTCCCCCCTGAAGGTCTCAAGCTGCCGGTAGGCCAGCAGAAAGCACTCCTGCGCCAGATCATCCGCGAGCGCGGCATCCTGGCGCACGAACCGGCGCAGGCTGCGGCGCAGGCCGGACTGGTGGCGTTCGACCAGATCCGCGAAAGCCTCGCGATCATCGCTCTCGATGACTCGTCGCACCAGTTCGGCGTCATTGCTTCCCATAGAGTCACGCATGGAGTCACGCGCGGGCTAGCGCGCGCTACTCGGATTGCGGTGGCGGGACTTCGAGTCGCCAAATCACAAGCTGTGCCAGTCCGATCAACAGTGGAATGAGGCCCAGCGTCGCGACATCCCAATCCGCGACAGACCATAGAAAAACCCCCAGGCCGAGGCCGAGTGCGCAGTTCACCGCACCGGCATGCAGGCGGGAACGCGGCGTTCGGCCTTGATCTAGCGCCTCCAACAGCGCGGCGGGTATCTCGGCATCGCGCT
>CAZVMA010000133.1:3866-7014 GCA_964628545.1 uncultured Pseudomonadales bacterium
TCGATTAATCGCGCCATGGTCTGGTGCACTTGCTCGTAACGCCGCCGATTGTTGTAGCTCACGGTCCCCACAATCAGAACCGGCATGCCGAACAGCAGCACAACCGCGATCAGGCCCACCAGATCGAACGACTCGCCATCAGGGCTGATATCCGCACGAATCTCAATTTGTCGTTCCCGCTCGGGAGCGGCCTGATCATCGACCGCCGTCTCGATAGCCCGTTCGATTTCCTGAAGCGTCTCCGTCACCGCGCTTTTGGCCGAATCAGATGCGTCGGCGGGTTCAGAGGTCTCGGCTGTGGTGTGGGTGCTGATCACCATCAGAAGCATGGCCAGGGCGTTGCGAAGCGTATGCATGATGTTCCTTTTCCTCGGGTCGCGGGGTCGTGCAGTACCGCATTCTTGGGTTGGACGTGGGCTTTGGCTGAATTGGATGCGGCGGGACAAAGTTTTTTTGCCGTGCGTGGATGAGCGTACCAATCCCCCCTTCGCCCTGGCCAAACGGAAGTGGGCGCCGTGGCGGCTTCAGCAGTTGGGCTTGAGTCCGGTGAGCACCTTGTAGCGGTCCGCAATCGCCTGCAGCTCACCAGGCGCGAACACGTCGTCGATGTGGTGAAAGCCGTCGGGCGCGCGCTGCTCGGCAAGCTGCATACACTGCTCGGGGCCGTTGCCGCGATTGGCGTGCACGATAGCCGCCGTCGCTGGCAGGCGCATGCCGGCATAGGCGGCGAGGGCCGCTTCCACGTCATCGTAGGCGTGCAGCATGTCGGCCAGGACTTCGGCGTCGAGGATCGCCTGGCTCGCACCGTTCGAGCCGATCGGATACATGGGATGCGCGGCGTCACCAAGCAGCGTGATGCGACCGGCCCCCCAGCTGGCCAGCGGGTCGCGATCCACCATCGGAAACTCATAGCTGCCCAAAGTGCTCTCGATCAGCGCCGGCACATCCAGCCAGTCGAAGCGCCACGACGCGAACTGCGGCAGGAAATCGCCCAGGTTGCCCGGTCGGTTCCAGTCTTCGCGGCGGGCGGGCAGGGGGCCGGGCAGCTCGGCGACCCAGTTGATCAGCTGCTGTCCATCGGCGTCGGCCGGGGTGATCGGGTAGCACACGAATTTTTGGTTCATATGCCCGGCCATGATCATGGACGCACCGGACAGAAACGGCTCTGCCCTTGTGGTCCCTCGCCAGAGCAGCCGACCCGAATGGCGGGGCGGCCCCTCGTTTGGCGCAAACAGGGCGCGCAGCGCGGAGTGAATGCCGTCGGCGCCCACCAGCACGTCGGCGGCCAGAGTCTCGGATTGACCCTCGTGCAGGCAGGTAGCCAGGGCCTGATCGCTGCGGCTTTCGGCCGCCACGACGCGCGTGCCCGTGCGCACCGCGTCGGGGCCAAGCGTCGCCTGTACGGCGGCAAGCAGCGTCATTTGCAGCGTCCCCCGGTGCACTGAGAGCTGTGGCGCCGGGTGGCCCGCGTACCGCCCGCGCGGCTCGCGCCAGATCGCTTGGCCGTGCCGGTTGAAGTAGACCAGCTCGCGGGTTGCCACGGACTGCGCCTCGAGTGTCGGCAGCAGATCAAGGCCCGCCAGCACGCGCACTGCGTGGGGCAGCAGGTTGATGCCAACGCCGAGCGGGCGCAGTTCGGGTGCCGATTCGACCAGCGTCACTTGGTGTTCCCGTCGGGCGAGCAGCAGGGCCAGCGTGAGTCCGCCGATGCCGGCGCCCGCGATCAGCACGCGCTTGCCACGATTTCGCGACAACAGGCCTCCTGGAACGCTTCGTGAAAACCGATAGCCGATTGTGGCACGACTTCCCGGTACAATCAGGGTCGTCACATTGCCAGCCGGGAACGCGCGCATGGACCGATTGTCCGACTCGGTGCCGGTTGCCCTGAAGCCGTTGATCGACCCGGTCTTTCCGTTTTACATGGTGGTTGACGACGCCTTCAAGGTGCGCGGCGTCGGTCATTCTCTGGCGCACGTGTGCGGGCTGTCCGCAGGTGATGATTTTCACGCGAGCTTTGCGCTCATCGATCCGCTGTTGGATACGGCTGATGCGGCACCGGCGTGGAACCGCCTGCTCGCCATGACAAACGTGCGCGTGGTGCTGCGTCACCACCAGAGCGGCCTGCGCCTGCGCGGTCAGTTCGTGGTCGGGCCGCTGCAGGGAGGCCTGGTGTTCCTGGGTTCGCCGTGGCTGGAAGAGCCAGACGATCTCGGGCGCTTCGGCCTGCGTTCAACCGACTTTGCGCTGCACGACTCGACCCTGGATCTGCTGGCAGCGATGCAAAGCACCCGCTCATCCATCGATGATGCCAATCAGGCGCTGAAGTCACTACGCACGCAATCCTCACAGCTGCACCAGGTGAATGCGGCCCTGCAAGCCTCGGCGCGTGCGCTCGACGAGCGCAACGCGCTGCTGCAGGATCTCGGCAAAATTCAGCTGCAGTACATCGCGGAGCCCGATTCCCGGTCCTGTTTCGAGGCCATGTTGGCGACCCTGATTCGCTTTACCGACAGCGAGTATGGGTTTGTGGGGGAGGTGCTGGAAGACGAGGAGGGCGCGCCTTATCTGCGCACGCACGCCATCACCAACATTGCCTGGACCGACGAGTATCGGGCGCTTTATGCATCCCGCCTGGACAGCGGGCTCGAGTTCCGCAACCTCGACACGCTCTTTGGTCGGGTGATGACGGATCGGCAGGTCGTCATTGCCAACGATCCCGGCCACGATCCGCGGCGCGGCGGCTTGCCGCCCGGGCATCCCGCCATGCACGCGTTCCTCGGTCTGCCGGTGTTCAATGCCGACAGCCTGATCGGCATGGTGGGCGTGGCCAACCGCCCCGGGGGCTACGACGCGGCGCTGGTGGAGGCGACGCAGCCGCTGCTCGCGGCCTATGCTTCGCTGATCGAAGCGCGTCGTTCGCGGCAGGAACGCGAGCGCGCGCGCAGAACCATTCAGAGCCAGGACTCCATGATCAAGCAGAAGGAAAACTTGATTCAGGAGGTACATCACCGGGTGAAGAACAACCTGCAGATCGTGTCGAGCCTCCTGTCGCTGCAGAAAATGGACGGTATCACCGCCGAAGCCGCGGGACAGCTCGATGTCGCGCATGCCCGCATTGCATCCATCGCCACTCTTCACGAGCTTCTGT
>CAZVMA010000134.1:0-6930 GCA_964628545.1 uncultured Pseudomonadales bacterium
GGCCCGCTTGCACTGATCGAAGTAAGCGCCCGTGGTGGTCGCCAGATCCGGGTCCGAGGCCAGCATCACCGTGGTTCGGGCGCCCTGCTCCGGGGTGATGAAGACCAGGCCGATCAGCTTGCGTACCAGCCACGGCAGATCGCGCGTGATGTCGGTCGCCACGCCGCCGGGGTGCAGCACATTGGACGTGACGCCGGTATCGGCCAGCTGCTCTGCCAGCTCCAGTGCGAACAGCACGTTGGCGAGCTTCGACTGCGCGTAGGCTGCATTCGCGCTGTAGCGGGCAACGCCGCGGAAGCTGTCGAAATCGATCTTGCCGCGCTTGTGCAGCATCGACGACACCGTAATCACCCGCGCCGGCGCGCTCGCCACCAAGCGCTCGCGCAACAGCGCGGTCAGCAGAAAATGGCTGAGATGGTTTACGCCAAACTGCATCTCGAAGCCGTCGACGGTCTTTTGCTGGGTCGACGGAAACAGGCCGGCATTGTTGATCAGCACATCAATGCGTGGGCAGGCCGCAAGCACCGACTGTGCCAGCGCGCGCACGCTGTCGAGCGAGGCCAGATCCACCGGCAGGTTGATGGCCGGCACCGGGCCCGCCGCGCTGATCTCGGCGACGGCCGCGCGGGTCTTGTCGGAGTCGCGACAGGCCAGAACGATGCGCGCGCCAAGCCGCGCCAGCTCACGCGCCGCCACCAGGCCGATGCCGCTGTTGCCGCCCGTGATCACCACCGTGCGCTCGGTCATCTGACCGCTGCTGATCGGCTTGTTGCTCATGTTCGTGCTCCTGTTCCTGCTCAGCGGGTTCAGCCAACCCGCTCATTGCGCCTAGTGTACGCCCGAGACCGGCCGCATCTGGGTATCGCACTGCCCGCCTACTTCAACGAGCTCCAGGCGCGGTGCCGCAGCACAGGATTCACCGCGGGTTTCGATGCGGCACGCCAGACCGACCGGCGTACCGGCGTCCAGCCAATGCGGCACCCGACGATGTCGGCCAATGTCGGCGAAGTCGCAGCCCGCTGGCACGCCGTACGGGCGACAACCGCCGCCCCCCCGCAGCGCCACCTTGCGCCGATCGACCACAAATCCCGGATAGTCGTCCCGCACCTCGATCTCGTCGCGCAGTTCGCCTTCAGTGAACCGGAAGATCTGGAAGCGATAGCCCGCCTCTACGGCGGCACCCACCTCGATGCGCTGGTTGGCGATCAAGGCGTAGTCGTCGCCCCGGCGCGCCACCGCGCCCGACATGTACTCGACGCGGGGGTGACCCGGAAAGCACTTGCCCATGGCCGGCGCGTGATAGTAGTGCGCGGTCTTCTGCACGGCGTCGACCGGGACGCCCGGGAACTGTGCGGCGAGGTCTTCCCTGCTGCCGAACAGAATGCGCTCGACGTCGGGCACGCTTTGCGCATACATGGCCTGCAGGCGGTCGTAGTCGCCCTGCCCCGCCAGATCCGGGCGCAGGTAACAGGCGGTCAAACCGGAGATCTGGGTCAGGTATTCGTCCCAGATGTTGTACTGGGAGGGCTTCGACGCCACCCCGGTAATGTCGCCGGGCGCGCTGCAGCCCTCGCGCGCGAAGCAGCGCTCGAACGCCCGATTGCGAATTGACAGCGCGACCACGTTACGCTCGCATGCGCCGTAGGCGCTGCAGCCGCGTTCGATATGCCCCTCGTAGAGTGCAGTGCGCATGGTGTAGTCGAGGTGGCGAGCACGGGTGAGCAGGTCGGGTGGCCACTGCCCGCGCGTGCGCGCCTCGAAAGCGGCCCACGACCGGGCCAGCGCGTCTCGCCGGCCGATGAGGCGGGTGTTCGCAGCGCCGCACTCGGGGGAATCGTGAAACGCCCGCACCGCGGCGTCCGTCGGGCTGACGGGTGTCGGCGCCGGAAACGCGCTACCGGCGGCCGCAGATCGCGGCGGATCGAAAAACGGCACCTTGTCCATCGCGTAGAGATTGCGCACATCCAGCACGTGCCTGACGTTGGGCGGACAATGATGGTTCGGCACCCGCGCCGCGCGCTGCCGGTCGATCGCCGCGCGCACTGCCGCGGTGGCGGCCGGCGTGGCGGTGCGCGCATCCACCACCACCTGAAAACCGACCCACGGGGTGCCCGAGCCATCAGTAACCGGTACCCCGCCGCGCAGCGCCAGGCACGGAATCACGGTGGTGCCCTGCGCCAGGGATCCGGCCGGGGTCGCGGGCCCGCTCGCGGCGAAGGCGTTCACCTCAAAATACGGCAGCTCAAGCGCCCCGTTGAACCGATACAGGGTCATCACCGGTGCCGCCGGAATGCTGGCCTGCGCGACGGTTGGCGCGAACATGGCCAACACCGTCGTCAGGACCTTTATCATCCGAAACGCAATCACGCGGAGCCCTCCAAAGTACCGGCTTTCGAAGCAAGCGAGAGCGATGCAGGGTCGATCAGCGGCAGCGGCGGCAAACCCAGCGCCTCACGATAGGTGTTGTGATAGTGGTGCAGCGCCGGCTCGTTGCGGCCAAACAGCACGTGCGACAAGGCGCCGGACGCGGCGCTGCGCTGCTGACTCGCGCCCATGGCGTAATCTTCGTCGCGAATGATGTCGGCGAAGCCGCGCGCCATGTCCGACGCTGCGGACACATTGCCCGCCGCGGCCCACTCGGCCACTGGCCGGGTGCCATAGAAGGTGATGCGACTGGTGTGTCGACCGGGATCCGCCGGATCGGGGTAGGCGCGCACCAGATAGCAGCCATCGGCATGGGGCATCAAGATCACGTTTGGAAACAGCCAGTACACGGGCAGCGTAGCGTGCAGAATGTGCCAGCTGTCCTCGGGCCGCGACGGAAAGTCATCGATCTCGCGCCGACAGAGCAGCATCCGGTGATGGCGCCCGAACGTGTCGTAGCATTGAACATTGCCCCGAAAGGACGCCGCCAGCGTGTCCTTGTGCAGCGCCTCGAAATGATAGGTCTCGCCAAAGGTATCCATAGCGAGCTTCCAATTGCAGCGGACGTCGTAGGCGTCCTCTGCCATATGCACCAGGCCATCGAGCGACCACGCCGCCAGATCCTCGGCCAGAGCCGCTCCGAGACATGCCTCCGCATTGATCTCGCCGTCCGGATCGGGGTGCACCCACAGCAGCCCGGCATGCTCGACCGCCGGCAGCGGACGCAGGCCGAGGCACGCGCGATCCACGTGGCCGAAGTGCTCGGCCTTCGGCAGCCCCACGAGTGCGCCAGCATTGTCGAACGTCCACTGATGGAACGGGCACATGAAACGCCGGCCGGTACCGCGCGCCGCTTCGACCAGTCGCACGCCGCGATGCGTGCACGCGTTGACGACTGCATGAAACCGACCGGCATCGTCGCGCAGCGCGAGCACCGGCGTGCCGAGATCATCGATTGTCATGAAACTGCCGGGCCCGGGCAGATCACCCGAAAGACCAATGATCTGCGGGTGCGAACGAAAGAAGGTCTGCCACTCCAACGCGTGACGCGCGGGGTCCGTGTAACACGACACCGGATTCAGGCGCACGCCGCCGGCATCGACGGTAGTGCCGGCGCGAATGCGCGCGAGTAACAAATGAATCTGGCGAACCTGTTCGTCGTGGGTCATGCAGCGGAATCTCGGGCGGGGTCGCGGCCGGCTCAGCGCCGGAACGTAAGCAGATGATCGTTCACGCAGTTCTCCAGCCGACCGTCACGCAGATAGCGCGCGGCGGTGCGGCCGCTGAAGCTGCGGATGTCGCGCATGCTCTGCGGCGTGAAAAAGGCCGAATGCGGCGTGATCAACAGGCGGTTCCGGATCCACTCATCGCCCCGATGCCACGCGGCGACCAGCGGCTTCTCGATGTTCGCGGGCTCCTGGGGCAGGACGTCGAGGCCGGCCGCCAGCACCACACCAGCCTTCATGGCGTCGTGCAGCGCATCAATGTCGACGATCGGGCCGCGCGCCGTGTTGATCAGGATCAGGCCCGGCTTCGATGCGGCCAGCACCTCGGCGTTGATCAGGTTGCGAGTGCCCGGCTCCAGCGGGGTGTGAACGGACACGATGTCGCTCTGCCCGAACAGATCGGCGAGCGAATCGGCGCGACGGATACCAAGCGCCAGTTCCGAGCCGTTCGGCTTATGCGGGTCGTAAAACACCACGTCCATGTCGAACGCCTTGGCCCGCAGCGCAGCGGCGGTGCCGATGCGTCCCAGCCCGACAATCCCGAACGTGCAGTCCGCGAGCCGCTGGCCAAAGGGATTCAGCGCGGGCCGCCAGTTGCCGCGCGGATCCTGCCGCAGCGCCTCGTCGTGGAAGGCGATGCTCTTGGTCAGCGTAAGCATCAGCGCCATCGCGTGATCCGCCACCTCACGAGTGCCGTAGTCCGGCGTGTTGCACACCGGGATACCGCGCTCCGCCCAGGCCTCTAACGGCACTTCATCGAACCCGACCGCGGGCTTCACGTAGATCCGGCAACGCTCGAGCCGATCCAGGTATTCGAGCGGCGGCTGCGGCCCCACCAGCCCGTCACAGGTGCGCCACTGCTCGTCGGTGACCTCGGAGAATCGGCCCACGAAGATTGCCTCGATGCCGGGCCCGAGCAGGCTGCGCTCGGGCGCGAAGTCGTCGGGCCAGCGGACCTGCGGCCAGAGAATGCGAATCATGGCGTGCGCCCTCCCTGTGTATCGTCCTGTGTATCGCCCTGCGTAGGTGCCTAATGCGCTGCAGTTTCAGTTTTCTGTGCGGCCGGCGCTTGCGTGAGACCAGCCACCCGGTCCCGATAGTGTGCGGTCAGCAGATCGAGCCGCTGCGCGATCACCCCCGCGTGCACGCGCTCGTCGGAATCGATAACCAGCCAGCGATCCACCCCCGGCGCTCGGGCCGGCCAGGCAAGCAGGTCCGGCGGATTGGGTGAGCCCGTGCGGGCGAATGTCACCCAGCGGGCCTGCAAGCGCTCCGCCACCGCGCGGGTCGGCGCGTCCGGCGCCTGATGACCGGCAAACAGGATCATACCGTCGGCGCCGTGCGGCGAGCCCGGTAACGACGCCCGGTCCTCCTCGCGCACATACTCGATGTAGTAGAGCCAGGCCGGCGCGCCCACACGGGCCATGGCATCGCCCATCAGGCGTGTGGCTACCAGATACCGCTGGTCGCCGAACGCACGCATCAGCCCGAGATCGCGCGAGCGCACGAAATCATCGGCATACAGGCGCTCGACATCCGAGAGGCGCCGGCCGAGCCAGGCGGTATATTGCTCGAACGTGATTGCCGAGCCCGGCATGACCGAGCCCTCGAAGCTGTTGCCGCCAAGGATCATGGGCACCGAATGCTGCCGCCCCTGCTCGAACAGCAGCGCGGGCTCTTCCGGCAGCGATGAACCGTCGACGATGGGCAGCTGAAAACCAGTGAGCGCGTCGACCAGCGCCTGGCCGTCCAGCGCGCGCAGCATGTCAGCCGTTTGCGGGTTTGAGCTGACTTTTGCGACCAGCGCCGTTGCGGCGGCCTCGGCGGTGCCGGCAGGCACAGGCGCCAACGCCATGTCGAGCGGAGCGGGTTCCGGAGAGCCACGGGAGCGAAGCAGCGCCCAGGTGCCGTAGCCGCTTTGCGCGATGGCTTTGTGAAACAGACCTTTGGCCGGCGGGTGCACCATGAGCAGCTCCACCGCCATGCCGCCGGCAGACACGCCAAATACCGTCACATTGCCCGGATCGCCACCGAAGGCACCCACACTGGTCTGCACCCAGCGCAGGGCCGCCACCATGTCCTGCAGCGCCAGATTGTTGTCCTTGAGATTCAGCGCCGGATGCGCGAAGAAGCCGAGCGGACCGAGTCGATAGTTGATCGACACCAGCACCACGCCGTGTCGAGCCAGCGCCGCGCCGTCGATCTGGCTCGAGCCCTGACGGCACCCGCCCCCGTGAATCCCGACCATGACCGGCAGCCGGGCGCCGGGCGGGGCATCGGCCGGGGCCCAGACGCCGAGCGCCAGGCAGTCTGCGGACATCGGCAACGTCGGCTGACCCGGCGCAACCGTCTGCAGACAGGCCGGACCGTAATCGCGCGCGGGCCGAACGCCGGACCAACCGGCTGGCGGCGCAGGCGGCATCCAGCGTGCCGCGCCGGTTGGTGGGGCCGCGTACGGAATGCCCTTGAAGCTGACGATGTCGTTGTCGGTGACGCCTTCGACGACGCCGGACGGCGTGGTGACGCGCGGACCGGCCGCTGCGGCATCAGAGGCCCATGCACTGCTGATGCCGGACGCCAGCAACAGAAGCGTTAGCGTACCCAGCAGTTCCCGGCTGACCCGGCGGCCCTGCCGTTGACTCCACCCCATGGTCGTTCCCCCAGGGGGCGATCACCCCCCTTGAATGCGTGGCATGAGCACGACCTCGGCGCCCGGCGGAATCGCCTCGCCCCAGCGGTCGCGGTAGATTTCGCCGTTGATGGCCACGGCGATGCCGGTCTCCATCAAGCGCTCGATGGCGGGGTAGCGGTCTTCCAGTCGCTGCATCAGCTCGCGGATGGTGGCGGCCTCGACGTTAATCGAGGCCACCCCACCGAGAGCATCGCGAATCGGGCCCGTCAGCGAGACCTTCACGACGCCCGCGTCAGCCTGCCGACACCTGCTTTTCGCGGTCCAGCGCCCGAGCGGCCTTGATGGCCTTCAGGATGCGCGGCGGCGACATGGGCACGTGGTTCATCCGCACGCCAACCGCGTTCGATACCGCGTTGCCGATGGCGGCCAGCGGCGGCACGATCGAGGTTTCGCCGACGCCCCGAATGCCGTACGGATGGCCCGGGTTCGGGATCTCGAGGATCTGGGTGTCGATGAACGGCAGATCCGAGCAGACCGGAATGCGGTAATCCAGGAAACCCGGATTCTGCAGGCGGCCGTCCTTGCCGTAGATGTACTCCTCGTTCAGCGCCCAGCCAATGCCCTGCGCTGCACGAGGAGTACATCTAC
>CAZVMA010000135.1:0-2331 GCA_964628545.1 uncultured Pseudomonadales bacterium
ACCCGCCCGAAGGGTCTTATAGCCGTCCATCAGAATCGTCGAGTAATGCGCGAACAGGTCATCGCCCCCGGCGTCGGGCAGGATGAACCCGTACCCCTTGGCGTTGTTGAACCACTTGACCTTGCCAGTTGCCATAATCACCCCCCAATCAGGTCATGGCGCGGTGGAAGTCAGCGGTTACAGCACAACGACCGCGGTGCTTTTCTCATGCTTACGATTGCCTTGAAGCCTTTTCCGCCATCGGCAGAAGGGAGAACCTGTGCGGCCGCGCACATCAGTCCACCTACCTCTTCGAACAACCAGCAGGCACCGCTGCCAGCAGAACCCCCGGCCCCGAATGTCGCCGGAAATTCCTGTCGAGTCAAGGGGAATGACATGCCAACACACCAGCAAGGTGGCGTCGCCGCAAGCGCGTGTTCCGCCGTCCGAAACAACGCAGCGCGATCCCCGACGGGTGTTGGAAATTTCACGGGAGTCCCCACATACTCGGGCGCGAGGACACGACCAATGACCCAAAGCCACCGATGACCGATTACCCGAATCCGCCGGTCGACATTGTCGTCCGCTTCAGCGTCTGGCCAGCGATTCGTGCGCAGGGTGGCGACGGCGATACCCAGGATGACGGCACTGGTACGGTTACGGCGACAGCGAAGCCGGAACTCAAGCGGCCCTCGATGTACAAGGTGATCCTCCTGAATGACGACTACACCCCGATGGAATTTGTCGTCCACGTGTTGGAGGTGTTTTTCGGCATGAACCGGGAAAAAGCCACACAGATCATGCTGGCTGTACACACCCAAGGTCGCGCTATCGTTGGCATCTTTCCTCGAGACATCGCGGAAACCAAATCGGAGCAGGTGAATCAATACGCTCGCGAAAACCAGCATCCGCTGGTCTCTACCATCGAAATGACGGATTGAAGGCAAGCCATGCTGAGCAAAGATCTCGAAGCGACACTGAACGGCGCCTTCCGCGACGCCAAGTCCAAGCGACACGAATTCATGACCGTCGAACATCTGCTGTTGGCGCTGCTTGATAACGCGACCGCCGTGGACGTGTTGCGCAAAGTAGGCGCCGACCTCGACAAGCTCCGCGCGGATCTGGTGGCTTTCATCGACTCCACGACACCGCTCATACCGGCCGGAGACACCGGTCGGGAGACCCAGCCAACGCTCGGCTTTCAGCGTGTGCTGCAGCGTGCGGTCTTCCACGTGCAGTCGTCGGGACGCAAAGAAGTTACCGGCGCAAATGTTTTGGTCGCCATCTTCAGCGAGCAGGAAAGCCAGGCGGTATTTTTCCTGAAGCAGCAGAACATCGCCCGCATCGACGTCGTCAACTACATCGCGCACGGCATTTCCAAAGTCGGCGGCGAAAGCGAGCCGGCAGCAAGCCAGCAGGAACAGGACGAGGACGGCAATCAAGGCGAGGGTGGCAGCCAGAGTGCGCTCGAAAGCTTCGCGGCCAACCTGAACGAGCAGGCTCGTGCCGGGCGCATTGACCCTCTGGTTGGGCGCGAGCATGAACTCGAGCGGGTCGTGCAGGTACTCTGCCGTCGGCGCAAGAACAACCCGCTGCTGGTCGGCGAATCGGGGGTGGGCAAAACAGCCATCGCAGAGGGCCTGGCCAAGCGCATCGTCGACGGCGACGTGCCGGAGGTCATGGCTGACAGCACCATTTTCTCGCTGGATCTTGGCGCGCTGCTGGCCGGCACCAAGTACCGGGGCGATTTCGAGAAGCGCTTCAAGATGGTGCTTGGCGAACTGAAGAAAAAGAAGGGCTCGATCCTGTTCATCGACGAGGTGCACACCATTATCGGTGCGGGCGCTGCCTCCGGCGGGGTGATGGATGCATCCAATCTGCTGAAGCCGCTGCTGACCTCCGGCGAGATTCGGGTTATGGGTTCGACGACCTATCAGGAATACCGCGGCATTTTCGACAAGGACCGCGCGCTGTCCCGACGCTTCCAGAAGATCGACGTCGTCGAGCCCGACGTCGAAGACACCTACAAGATTCTGAAGGGCCTGAAGTCTCGGTTTGAAGATCACTACGGCCTGCGCTACACAGACCGGGCATTGCGCTCTGCCGCCGAGCTGGCCAGCCGGTATATCACCGACCGCTTCATGCCCGACAAAGCGATCGACGTCATCGATGAGGCGGGTGCCGCGCAGCAGTTGATTGCGCCAAGCAAGCGGAAGAAGACCATCACGCCGCAGGATGTCGAGCAGGTCGTCGCCAAGATCGCGCGCATTCCCTCGGCTCAGGTCACAACTTCGGACAAGGAAGCTCTGCGCGACCTGGATCAGAAGTTGAAGATGGTCGTGTTCGGACAAG
>CAZVMA010000135.1:2341-6466 GCA_964628545.1 uncultured Pseudomonadales bacterium
CGGGCTCAAAGCCGGCGAAAAGCCCATCGGCTCGTTCCTGTTCGCCGGTCCCACCGGTGTCGGCAAGACCGAGGTCAGTCGCCAGCTCGCAAACATCATGGGCGTAGAGTTGCTGCGCTACGACATGTCCGAATACATGGAGCGACATACCGTCTCACGTCTGATCGGCGCGCCCCCTGGGTATATCGGCTTCGACCAAGGGGGATTGCTGACGGAGGCCGTGTCCAAGCACCCGCATTGCGTCGTGCTGCTGGATGAAATCGAGAAAGCGCACCCCGAGGTGTTCAATCTGCTCCTGCAGGTGATGGACCACGGTACGCTGACCGATAACAACGGACGCAAGGCAGATTTTCGCAACGTCATCCTGATCATGACCACCAATGCCGGCGCTCAAGAAATGTCGCGCGCGTCCATCGGCTTTGTCGAGCAGGATCACAGCCCCGACGCCATGGAGGCGATCAAACGGCTGTTCACGCCTGAGTTCCGCAACCGTCTCGATGCCGTCATCCAGTTCGAGCCGCTTGGCCTTGAGATCATCAAGACGGTCGTGGACAAGTTCCTGACCGAGCTTCAGGCGCAGCTCGATGCCAAGAAGGTGCAGCTGGATGTGGATGACGACGCCCGTGCATGGCTTGCGCGCGAGGGCTACGACCCGAAAATGGGCGCCCGTCCCATGCAGCGCTTGATCCAAGAAAAGATCAAGCGCGCGTTGGCCGAGGAGGTTCTGTTCGGCTCACTGTCTCGCAGCGGCGGCACGGTATACGTCAGCGTCAAAGACGGCGATCTGGACGTGCATTGCGAAGCGCGGGAAGCCGCGGGCGCTGATCTCTCGGCCGCGGCGGTAGAGGACTGACCGCTGCGGACGTCGACGCGGAACGGAGTTACTTGCGGAAGGTGATGCGGCCCTTGGTGAGGTCGTAGGGGGTCAGCTCTACCTTGACCTTGTCACCGGTTAGGATCCGAATGTAATGCTTGCGCATTTTCCCGGAGATGTGCGCCGTCACCATGTGACCGTTATCCCGCTGTACGCGGAACATGGTGTTCGGCAGCGTGTCGATCACCGTTCCATCCATCTCAATCTGTTCTTCTTTCGGCATGGCGCCCGGGTCTGATGTGTGCGGGCCGCATTCTGCCGCATGCGACCGACAAAGCAAAGCGAACCGTTGTTCAGTGCACGCGCACCCATACCCCGTTGACCCGCAACTCGATCGGGCGATAGTCGATCTTGTAGCGCATCTTGCGACACTCCCGGATCCAGTAACCCAGATACAGGAACGACAAACCGTTGTTTGAACCGTAGTCGATCTGCGCCAGGATCGCCTGCACTCCAAGACTTCGATCCGACATCGATGGATCAAAAAACGTATAGACGGCCGACAGCGCATGCGGCATCCGGTCGGTGACGGCGACGCCTATCCGCTGGTCACCAAGCCAGAGCGACAAGAACAACGGTTCCCCCCATCGGGGCAGCAGAAAGTTGCGGAATTGCTCCGGTGTTGGTGGATACATGTCGCCGTCGTCGTGCCGAGCGGCAAGGTATCGCTCGTAAAGCTGGTAGATGCGCTCATCGAAGTGCGCGGGCTCCACCGTGACCCGCAGATCGGCATTCCGCCGGGCAATCCGCCGCTGGCTGCGGCGAGGCTGGAATACGGCGAGCGGAATACGGGTCGGTATGCAAGCCTCGCAGGCGCCGCAGTGGGGTCGATAGACGTGTGCGCCGCTGCGACGGAAACCTTGTTCGGTGAGCGCCGCGTAGCGCTCGCCGGAGATATCGGCCCGAGGATCAACGAAGACTGTCCGGGCTTCCTGCTCCGGCAGATAGCTGCAGGAATGTCCGGGCGTGAGATAAAAGTTCAGATTGGCCAGGCTGTCGCGCATTTCGCCTCCGCTGGATCAATCGAACTCAAGCGCCGCGACATCGGCATCCGGTGTCCAGCACCCTCGGCGAGAGTCGCCGCGAGCGTATGACCTGATCACGCGCAAAAATGCCCGCCGCGGCAGCGTCTCCACTCCGAGCGAGGCGAGATGCGGGTTTTGCATCTGGCAATCGATCAGCGGAAAGCCCCAGCGGGACGTCTGCGTGCACAGCGCTACCAGCGCAATCTTCGAGGCATCTGATACGCGGGTGAACATGCTTTCGCCGAAGAATAATCGTCCAGTCGATACGCCGTAGAGACCGCCCGCCAACGCGTCACCACGCCAGACTTCGACCGAATGCGCGAACCCGGCCTTGTGAAGATCCAGATAGGCTGCCTGCATCCGGCCCGTAATCCACGTACCGCGCACGTCGGCGCCGGCAAAGAATCGAGGCGCCGCGCATTGGGCGATTACGGCCGGGAACGCCTGATCCATGGTGACCCGAAAGCCCCCGTTGCGAATCCGCTTGCGCAGGCTGCGCGAGACGCGCAGCGCCTCTGGCCGCAGCACACCGCGCGGATCGGGTGACCACCACAGCACGGGGTCCGCGTCATCGTTGAACCAGGGAAAGATGCCGTTGACGTAGGCTGTGACCAGCCACTCGACGCTGAGCTGTCCACCTGCGGCAAGCAAGCCGTTGGGAGACGCCAGCGCGTGTTCGGGGTCCGGAAAACGGGGTGTTCGCGAGCTGAGATAGGGAATGCCCACGGCTAATCAATCGCCGCGGCATCAACCGCCGTGCTGTTCGATGATGTCCAGAAAGGGAGCCGCTAGACGATGTCCGGCAATGGTCTCGCGCAGGGTCAGGCCCGCGCAGCCGCGGGCAGACAGATCTCGGCCAGCAGCGCGATAAAGCTCAACAAAGCGTCCGAAATCGGACGGCCGCATGCTCCGGTAGGCGTAGATCAGTGCGCTGTAATCTGGATTCTCATCGGGCGTAAGCGGTGCCTTATGCAGAAACTCGGCGATCCGCGCCTCGTCCCAGATTTCGTCGATGACCTGCTGCTTATCGGGCCGGGTTGCCATATCGCTGCTCCGAAAAAGGTGCCGCTCCGAACATGCCAGTGCCGGCTTCGGGCGGGTTGCCGATGATAGCGACGGGACGCGAGCCATGCACGCATTCGCGCCGCGGGCCTTCTGCTAGACTTGGCCGCTCTAGGAGTAAGTCGTTGGCGACATCCACGGTCATCCCGGTGCGCGAAATCGGCCTGATAGGCCTGCTGGCGTTTGCGCTGTTTACGCTGCTGGCCATCGCTTCCTATTCTCCCGAGGATGCATCATTCACTCTGGCGGCGAGTGGCGGCGAGATCGCCAATCTTGTCGGTCGCAGCGGAGCATGGTTCGCCGATGTCGCATTCACGCTAGTCGGTCGTCCAGCGTGGTTCCTGCCCTTTGCGCTCGTGTTGGCGGGTGTTCGGCTGATGCGCGATCGCGAAGAGCCTATCAACTGGGCGTTGGCCAGTTGGCGCACCGCTGCCTGGCTCGCTTTGTTGCTGTCAGCAAGCCTGTTGCTGCACATGCATTTCAGTGATTCCGGCGACCTACCGCAGGGCCGCGGCGGCATCCTGGGTCGATGGCTTGTTGAGCTTTGTCTGCCCGCATTCGGGGCCGTTGGCCTGACTCTGTTCGGCCTGTTGCTGTTGGCAGCGAGCGCCCAACTCAGCATCGGCTTCTCTTGGCTGACCGTGGCCGAATGGACGGGGCGTCGCCTATACGACGCACTCGCGTGGGTCCTGGAGCAATTCGAGCGTCGGGAGGTGCTACGAGAAGCCGCACGCACGGCCGAAGCCACCGCCGAGCATGCCCGCGAGCAACGTCGGGAGAAACGCGAGGCCAACCAGCGCAGGCGCGAAAGCCGCAAGGCACCGGAAATCCAGGCACCCATGCCGAAAGGCACCCGCAAGGCAGCGGTACAGAAACGCCTGTTCGAAACCCGCGCGCTCGGGGAAATGCCCGACCTCGATTTGCTGGATGAACCGCGACCAGAGGACGGCGGCGGTTACTCGGCCGAATCGCTGGAGAAAATCTCTCAGCTGCTCGAGAACAAGCTGCGCGATTTCGGCGTCGAGGCGGACGTGGTTTCCGTCCTGCCTGGGCCCGTGGTCACGCGCTTCGAGCTGCAGCCGGCGCCCGGGGTGAAGGTTCAGAAGATCAGCTCGCTCGCCAAGGATCTGGCCCGCTCACTGGCGGTGATCAGTGTGCGCATCG
>CAZVMA010000135.1:6476-6882 GCA_964628545.1 uncultured Pseudomonadales bacterium
AATCCCGAACAAGCCCTATGTGGGCATCGAGATTCCGAATGAAGACAGGGCGGTCGTACGCTTGAAGGAGATTCTCGCGAGCCCCGCATTCCAGGACTCGAAGTCCGCCGTCACCCTGGCGCTCGGCAAGGACATCTCAGGCGACCCCATGGTGGCGGACATCGCTCGCATGCCGCATCTTCTCGTCGCTGGCACCACAGGTTCGGGCAAGTCGGTCGGCGTCAACGCGATGATCCTGAGCCTGCTCTACAAATCGACCCCCGACGATGTCCGCCTTATTCTCGTCGATCCAAAGATGCTCGAACTGTCCGTCTACGAAGGCGTTCCCCATCTGCTCGCGCCAGTCGTTACCGACATGAAGGAGGCCGCTCAGGCGCTGAACTGGTGTGTAGCCGAGATGGACCGC
>CAZVMA010000136.1:0-6861 GCA_964628545.1 uncultured Pseudomonadales bacterium
CCAGCACGCCGAAGTAGCCGCCGATGATCGCGCCGATGCCGAGCGGAATGCCGACCGCCAGATCGGGCAGCCCGAAATACAGCTGTGCGCTGACCGCAGACAGCGACGACCCCAGCATCATGAGCAGGCAGCTGTACACCGCCTCGCGCGTCGTCATGCCGCAATAAGCCAACAGCAGCGGGAACAGCATCAGCCCCCCGGCGCTGCCAACGATACCGCCAAACGTTCCGGTCAGCGCACCAAACAGCACGTAGCGCATGAAGAAATCGGTCGGCTCGCGATCGCCGATGGCGCGCCGGCCGAGCAGCTTGCGATGCACTCGCGCCGTCAGATCAAGGTTCAAGAAGACGAAGAACGCAAGCGTCAACGGCACCGCGAACAGCGGCGCAAGTTCAGCCATGCTGACGCCGATATGCGCGGTCAGAAAAGCGGAGGCGCACATGATCAGCCCGGGCGCTGCGGGAATGGCGTTCGGGCCCCGGAAGCGATTTCGGATCTGAATCGCTGCGGTGAGCGAGCACATGGCCACCGCCACCGAAGACGCCGAGCCAGCAATGGCGTGCTGACCGAAAATAGTGAGAACGGGCACGATCAGAACCCCGGCTCCGGCGCCAATCAGACCCGAGACAAAGCCTGACGCGGCACCTAACACCAGGTAGGCGATGGCCGCGAGATCGATCATTCCGCCACCTCCCGGGCGGCTGCCTCGGGCTGCGCGTCCGGTTTGGCTTCAGGATTGGCTTCAGGATTGGCTTCAGATCTGGCCTGCGGCTCAGCAGCGCGCTCGCCTACCGGATCTGCCGCCGGCTCGCTCATCTGCGGAGCCGCCGGCTCGGCAATCTGCTGAGGCGACGGCTCGGCAATCCGCGGAGCCCCCGCGCCGCGCGCCCGAGACGCTTCATCAACGTCGAAATCCGCGCGTTCCCGCATCATGCGGAAGAAATTCGAGTCAAGCGACCCGATGATCTCTGCTCGTTCCGGCAGCGATTTGCGGTACGCGGCAAGCGTGCGCCAGAAGCGATAGAAGTCCGGATCCTGGCCGAACGTGCGGGCGTACAGCTCGGTAGCCTCGGCGTCGGCCTTGCCCTTGATCGACTCGGCTTCCTGCACTGCCGGTGAGACGATTTCCTGCACCCGTTGCGCCGCCTCACCGCGAATGCGCTCGCTCTCGCTGCGGCCGATGGACAGCAGGCGCTCGGCGACCCGGTGCCGCTCGGAAATCATCCGGTCGTACACCATGCGCTCCACCGGCGGGTGGTAGCTGATCTTCTTGATATAGACGGCCACCACCTTGATGCCCAGCGGCTGGGCTTCCGATGCCGCCAGCTGCAGCATCTTGTTGGCGAGATGGACGCGCCCGACGACCACCGATTCGAGGTCATTCAGGATCTCGTCCTCAACGCGGGCCGCCATGCCGTCGGCAATGTCGGCGCGAGCGATCTTCTCTGCCTTGCCGCGCGTGGCCAGCACGGTGTTGGTGCTGCGCACGGTGTCGACCAGCGGGTGCGCGGAGACGACGTCCTTGACCGCTCCGTTCAGGATGCTGTCGAGACGCTCTCGGGTGGCGCGCTCGGTGCCGAGGGTTTCCAGGAACTTGGCCGCGTCTTCGATGTGCCAGTGCGCCACCGTTTCCACGCCAACGTACAGTTTGTCGCGGGTCGGCACGTAATTCTGGAACCCTTCCCAGGTTTGCAGCCGGGCATCGAAGAAGTGCGTCTTGTGGATGACCGGCACCCGGAAGTACAGCCCGGGCTTTTCGTACACGTCTCCGATGATCTCGCCGAACTGCGTGATGATGACGTTCGAGCCCTCAAACACGATGAAGGTGCCAAAGCGCAGCAACAGCGCGAACGTAGCAACGATGGCGTAGAACAGCACGTGCCACATCATGGCTGGCGCGCTCCTGGCTCGGGCGAGCGGGTCTGACCGGCGGCAGCGGGCGCTTCTGCCGCCGCGCCAATCGGCGCCACCTCTCTGATAGCGGGGTCGACGCCCGAACGTGTGGCCGCTGCCGGAACCTCGACGGCCGGTGGTGGCGGCAGATCAGGGGCCGGCTGCGGCTCCCAGGGCATTGACCGCACCGCGGTGGACTGAGGCAAACGCATGGGCTGCTCGATCGGTTCGGCCACCGGCTCAACGGCCGGTTCCAGCGGTCGCTCGGCGACCCGCTGCCCGGGCGTGATTTCCGACGCCGCGATCTGGGTCTGCAATTGATTCATCGCGCCGCCGCTACGCCCCTCGAACAACGGCAGGATACCCTTCACATCGGTATCGATCAGGGTCACCGAGGTGCGCGAGTAAAGGTCTTCCATGGCCTCGATGTAATAGCGGTCGCGCGTCACCTCCGGCGCGGCCCGGTACTCCCGCAAGATGGCGTCAAAGCGCGCCGCCTCGCCGCGCGCGCGATTGCTGAGCTCAAGCGCATACGCGCGCGCCTCGGAAAGCAGCCGCGAAGCCCGGCCATGGGAATGCGGCACCACGCTGTTGTACTCGGACTGCGCCTTGTTGATCTCGCGCTCCATCTCCTGCTTGGCCTGGTTCACCATGTGGAACGCGCCCTGAACTTCGTCGGGCGGATTCGCGTCCAGGATGATGACTTCCTTCACGTGCAGGCCTAGCTGGTAGCTGTCGATCTTGTCCTGCATGTAGCGCTTGGCGGCCAGGCCAATGCGGTTGCGGCCGCGCGAGAGAATCTCGGAATCCAAACGATCGCCGACCGCCGTGCGCATGGCCACCACGGCCAGGTCGCGCAGAACCTGGGTCACGTCGGCCGCACGGAACAGGTAGGCGCGCGGGTCGACAATCTCGTACTGCACCGACCAGGTGACGTACACGATGTTCAGGTCACCGGTCATCATTTTCATGTCGCCGGGCACCGGAATCTTGCCGTCCGGCGGAATCACGTTCTCCAGCGCTTCGTGCTGCAGCTCGATGCGCTCGATCACCTCTTCCGTTTCGGCCTGCGGGTCCGGCGGCTCAAGCGGCACCGGGTCCAGCGACACCGCATAGTCGCGCGGCAACAGGGGCGTGCGCTGCAGCTGGTCAGTCACCAACCCGCTTTCGCGATTGTCGACGTGGCCTTCCAGGAAGTTTGCCACCACTTCGATTTCGTGCTCGACCTGGTCGGCCTCACGGTCGGTTTGCGGTTTCGGCGGCGGCGTATACTGGATGAAGCCGAAGTTTTCCTGTAGCCGCGCCTGGGTGTTCACCAGGTATTTCTGCTCGAAGAACGGGAACTTAAAGGCCAGGCCAGGCTCGACGATGCGCTCCAGCCGACCCAGTCGAATGATCACCGCGTTCTCGGTCACGCCGACAATGAAGACGTTCTGGACGATCAGCGCCACGATGGCGGCGAAGCCGGCCAGTATGAACACCGACCGGCGCAACCCGCGCCCGAACAGGAACCGCAGGAAACCGTTATTGCGCAGGGCATTCAGCGTGCGCGTCAGGGACCGCTCGGAGGCCTCGGCGAGATAGCGCAGCACCGCCCGAACGCCCGCGAGCAGCAGCACGAAGGGCCGACCGGCACGGCGGGCAAATGCTCGCCACCGCGCCGCCGCACCGCGACGGCGCAGTCGCCGCAGGCGCCGCCGGGCAGCGCGATCGTTGTTTTGCCCGTTCTCGCTCATTCCGGTGGTGACCAGTTGTTGTCCCACTCGCGGTAGAGGTTCGCGAGGAAATCCGACCAGGCTTCCGGCGTGTGCGCCAGATCGTAGTTCTGGGGCTCAATCGGGGTTTCCGATCGCCAGACCATCTTCAGCTCACCAGCGCGCATGACCTCGGCGACGATCGGGGTGTGCAGGAAGTGTCTAGAGTGGTGCGCCACCTGAACCGAGCCAGCCGGACCATCCAAGGTGAGTCCGGGCAGAGCGGCCAGTACTTCATCGGGCGCGACCGAGCGTGCGAGCTCTGCCGCTGCCGCCCAGGCCATAACGGCGGTGTACGCAGACTCGAACTCGGCCTGGGGCGCTTCGCCAGTGCCGTAGGCGCGGGCGTACGCGGCGCGAAACGCCGTGTTGCCCGGGGCCTCGATATCAGGGAAATAGGTGTCGATGACAAAACTTCCCGTCAGCGTTTCCCAGCCCATTTCTTCGATTTCATCAGTGCCGCCCTGAAACATCAGGCTGGGAATACGCTCGTTGCGCGGCACCAGCGTGTCGAGGGTCTTGTAGAACGCGATGTTGGCCTCGCCGAGGACGGTGTTCAGCACGACATCCGGCCGCAGGCGCGCAATGGTTCGCGCCGCCGCCTCGCCTTCTTCCAGCGCTGCGCCGAGATAGACCTGGCCGATCACTTCACCACCGGCTGCCGAGACCACGTGCCTGAACACCTCCTCGGCCACCCGCCCGTAGAGGTCGTCTGACAGCAGCAGATAGACTCGCTTGCCCAGTTGCTCGACGGCCCACTCGGCGCCTGGACGCAACAGCTGATTCGGTAGGGGCCCGGTGTCCAGCACTCGCGGATGGTCGACCATTCCCACCTGCGCATACGGATAGATCAGCATGCCTTGACGCGACTCGATAATCGGGTAGAGGTCGCGACGACAGTGCGGTCGCAGGCAGCCCACCACGGTTCGCAGATTGCCGTTTTCGAACATCTTGCGGGCTCGTTCGTTGACAAACTGGCTGCCATCCGAGACGTCGACCTCGACCGTTTCGATCGCTCGGCCACGCACGCCGCCCCGCGCGTTGAGCTCGGCAACCGCCAGCAGCGCGCCATCGCGCGCCTCACCACCCGCAGTCGCAAAGGGGCCTGACAGGGGGAACGCCACGCCGAGCGTGACCGGTTGCAGCAGGTGACCGAACAGCCAGTAGCCCACCCAGCCGAACACCCCCAGCACGACCAGCCGGATAAACAACCTGTAAGTAAAAAAGAGGCGGGCAAAAAAGCCCATGCGCCTGGCCATGAGTACTGCTGACCTCGAAATGTCGCGGGCTGCGTTCAGTCCCCTGTTGTCTGGTTGCGATTTTTGCGAATGCTGAGATTTCCGGTGCGGCTGGTCACGTGCAGCGCCAACGGCGCCGCGGCGTCACTGTCGAATTCGTTCAGGATGGCGATCGGGCCGAGGGTAAAACGCAGGCCGAGGCGGGTATCCGCCGGAAGCGCAAGCTCGGTGACGCCCTTGGCTTTCTTGATTTCGATCAAACCCGCCGCCGGTGCGCGCAGCCAGCTGGCGGACAGCCAACCCGAGGCCGACTTGAACGACAGCGGCCCGACCATACCGCGCAGATCGGCGTCGCCCGTTTCCGTCAGGATGGCCAGCGATCGGCACGGCGCATCGAGGTCGATCCGACCACGTTCGGTTTCCAGCACGACATCGCCCTCGACGCCGTGCACGCGAATGCTGCCGGAGGTGGTCCAGCCGCGCACGCTGATCGAGCGCGGCACCTTCAGCCGCAAACCGACGCGGACCGGCAGTACCGCCTGCCAGGGACGACGGGCGTTGAAGCTCGACTTCAGCCACAGATGCAGCTCGTCGCCCCGGATGCGCGCGTCGATCTGACTGCCGCGCGGGTCGTAATCCAGCGCGTCGATAACGATGTCAGGTCCGTCATGAGCTTCGACCACCAGGATTCCGGCGTAGGCTCTCAGATAGATGGCATTGATGCCCACGGCCCCGAGACGCAGGCCAGGCGCGACGGGTGCTGGCAGCGATGCGCCAGCGTCTGCCTGAGCGGAGACCAGCGTCAGCCCTGCACGCCGTTCTGTTTCCGTTTCTGCGGACTTCTTGCTGCGCCCGAACATACCCGTGCCCTGTCTGGTGGTGTGACCTGAAGCGTTGGCGCGATTGATCAGGCCGTCGGCTGATCAGAAGAACCTTGAGCCGCGGCCTCGGGCGCGTCGGCAGACGCCGGGGTCGTCTGGTCTGGTGACGCAACGACCTTCGTCTTGGCCGGAGCGCGTTTCCGCGCGCGCGGGGCTGACGCGCTTGGTTCCGCGCCTGCTTCACCGGCAATTGCATCGGCTGCGTCAGACGCTTTCGCCTTCGAACGGCTCGCGGCCCTGGTCGGCTTCTGGGCTGCCGAAGCACTCGGGTCTTTTGCTGCCGCAGCCTTGCGCACGCGCTTCACCGGCGCGGTCGCCGTGACGTCGGCCGCCTGACCCGATTCCGCGGACCGGGGTTTGCGGGTGCGCGGCTTGGGCGACGAAGACGCCGGCGCATCTACGGGCGCTGCCACTGTTTCTGCCGTTGCGGCCGCAGACGCCCCCACGACCGTAGTGTTTCCGGACGGCGTCAGGTGCCGGGTGATGACGGCAAAACGGCCCTTCGAATCGAGCCGATTCACCCATTCGGCCGCCTGCGACCCCATCGCCGCGGACTCCTTCATTGCCTTGTTCTGCACATACTCCTGCAGCGAGCGTATGCCAGTGCGGAGCCGGCTCGGCTTCGGCAGCGTCGCCAGTTCAGCGCGCCGGGCAATGAGACTGGTCACCTTGTCTACTGCCTGCCTACCCTGCGCCATCACCGGGGTCGCAAGCGCGGGCAGCGCGGCCAGGCGAGCGCGCCAGCTGCGGTCCGATGTATCGGCGGGGGCGGGGGCGCTGTCACCAGCGCTGCTACCTTCCGCGGAGCCGGCTGGAGCAGCGCTGCCTGCAGCGGTCGTGCCTTCAGAGGCAGCGGTTTGAGCCGAGGGGGTTTCAACGGTGCCGGCCTCGGTCGCTACTGTTTCCGAAGCGCTGGCGTCGATGGCAGGGGCATCGGCGCGAGATTTTGACCAGCGCGAGAGCCCTGGTACGGCCGCAAGCAGCGCACCCGTGTCGACCGACTCGGCCCGAGCGCGAGCGCGCGCTACCAGCCCATCTGCCGAATGTACGAGCCAGGCGCGCGTCGGACCCGAGCGTTGCCAGAGGTCCTCGGCG
>CAZVMA010000137.1:0-3362 GCA_964628545.1 uncultured Pseudomonadales bacterium
CCCGTCATAGTGAGTGTGGATGTCGACGAACCCGGGGGTCACCAGCGCGCCATCCGCATTGATCTCTCGGCGACCGGCTTCCGGCACCCGCCCCACCGCCACGATGCGTCCGCCCGCGATCGCCACATCGGCCGACCGCGCCGCGCGCCCAGTGCCGTCGATCACCATGCCGCCGCGAATCACCAGATCATGCTGCGTCATCGCCCCTGCTCCTTGCTTGTTCGCTGGCGGCCGCGCCGGCGTCTTCGGCCGGATTGTCGCACACGGGCTCGATCTGTCTAGAATCCGTGGCAGTAGCACCGGCAGGGGTGACTGACCGGCCACGCGATCGCTCGGCTGGTCCACAAATCGCCGCGGTCCATCGGGCCGCCGGCAGCAACCGTGGGAGTGTCCGTGAGAAAAGCCGCCCTCATCCTGATCGCGCTGTCATTCGCGGTGGTGCTCTGGTTCGCGCTGACGCCAGCGCCCGAGCCGCCGCCGGCACCGCCGGGTCCGCAGCAGCTGACCATCCGCAAGACGACCAGCGGTGAGGTGATCGGTTTCGTGGCGGACGGCGCACGGACCTGGCTCGGCATTCCCTACGCCGAAGCGCCCGTTGGCACCCTGCGCTGGCGCGCGCCCAAGCCGCCAAAGCCCTGGACCGGGCTGCGCGAGGCGATCGCGGCAGGCGCCATGTGCCCGCAAAAACCCTCACCGCTTGCCGCCGCGGGCGAAGCAGCGCCCACATTTATCGGCAACGAGGACTGCCTGTACCTGAACGTCTATGCCCCGGCCAATGCCAGCGGGCTGCCGGTCATGTTCTGGATCCACGGCGGCGGCAACACGATCGGCAACGGTGACGACTACGTGGGCGCGCAGCTGGCTACGCGCCACAATCTGGTGGTCGTCACCATCAACTATCGCCTGGGTCCATTCGGCTGGTTCGCGCACCCGGCCCTCGCCGGCGGCAACGCGGTCGACGACTCCGGCAACTTCGGCACCCTGGATATCATCCGCGCGCTGACCTGGACGCGGGACAACATCGCGGCGTTCGGCGGCGACCCCGACAACGTGACCGTGTTCGGGGAATCGGCCGGTGCCTTCAACACCCTGGCCATGATGGCCTCACCGCTGGCGCAGGGACTGTTCCACCGCGCCATCTCGCAAAGCGGCGGCTTTCAGCCGACGCCCATGCACGAGGCGCAGGCCTATGCGGCCGAGGGTGGTCATCCCTACAGCGCGCGCGAGATCGTGAACCACCTGCTGGTGGCAGACGGCACCGCCGCAGATACCAACGCAGCCCGGATACAACAGGAGCGTATGAGCGCGAGCGAGCTGCGCGGCTACCTGTACAGCAAGACACCCGAAGAGATCCTCGGGCTGTGGAGCGCGAGCGGCTTCGGCATGATCAACGTTCCCGACAATCTGGGCGACGGACACGTGTTGCCGGCGCTCGACACCGCCGACATCTTCGGCGACCCGACGCGGCACCATGCCGTGCCCGTGATCCTCGGCACCAACCGCGACGAACCCGCACTGTTCATGGCGCAGGATCCGCGCTACGTAAAGCGGCTCTTGGGCCTGTTCCCGCGTCTGCGCGACGAGGCGGCCTACCTGCGCGCGGTCCGGTATGGCGCGCTGGCGTGGAAGGCGCGGGGCGTTGATGAACTGGCCGACGCCATGCAGGCCGCCGGTAATCCTCAGGTATTTGCTTACCGATTCGACTTCGACGAGCTCGGCAGCCGGGCGGGCTACGACCTCGGCAAGGCCATCGGGGCCGCGCATTTCCTGGAAGTTCCGTTCGTGTTCGGCGACTTTGTCAATTTCCCGTTGGCGTACCTGTTCGAAGGCGAGCATCCGGAACGCGATGCGCTATCCGAGCAGATGATGTCGTACTGGGCCGAGTTCGCGTACACGGGTGACCCGGGGCGCGGGCGCAACGGCGATTTGCCTGAGTGGGCGTCCTGGGGCACCAACGGCCAACGATCCATCGTCTTCGACACGCCGGGCGACGGCGGCGTGCGCATGATCAGCGATCGGGTGACGCGAGATCTGGTGGTCGCCATGCTGGCAGACGATCCAGAGATCACCGATCAGGCAGAACGGTGCGCGCTGTATCGCTCGGCGTTCCGATTTGGCGGCGCGTTCGACGCAGAGGAGTACCGGTCCCTCGGCCAGCAGGGCTGTCGCGACGAGCCCGATTCGACGGCCGCCGGCGGCTGACGACGTTAACCAGAGCGCACACGCATCATGCATACGTGTACCTGGGCGCCGACCGTGTTTCGCGGGCCTGCCTTGGTCGGCGCAACCGGCACCGCCGACGCGCCGACGGGACCCGCACTGACCGGCCTGGTGCGAGGGTATGTCGAGCGTCTCGAAGGGCTCGGCATCAGCCACCTGCTGATCGCGCAGCGCTGGTGGGGTAGCGGCCAGGAAATGGAGGGTTCGTCGCTCGACTGCTTTGCCATGACGGCCTGGATTGCGGCAGTCAGCACCCGTCTGAACCTGGTCACCGCCGTGCATCCGGGCTTCACCCAGCCCGCGGTGGTGGCCAAATGGGGCGCAACACTCGATCAGCTCACCCAGGGACGCTGGGCCATCAACTTAACCTCGGGCTGGAATCTGCGCGAGTTCAGCATGTACGGTGTGCAGCCGCTCTCGCATGACGAGCGCTACGACCGCACCGCAGAGTTCGCGCAGATTTTGCGCCAGGCCTGGCAGCAAGAGGAAGTGACCTTCAGCGGACGCTACTTCCAGGTGACAGGCTTGCGGCTGGAGCCCCGACCAACCGGTCCGCTCACCGTGTTTCAGGGCGGGCAGTCCGACGCGGCGCTGGCGCTTGCCGCCCGGCATTCCGACTGGATGTTCCTGAACGGGGGCGCACCCGAGAAAATCGCCGGCATCATCAGCCGGGCACGAGCGGCGGCGGCAACAGAGGGCCGAACGCTGCGCTTCGCGCTCTACGCAGCGCCACTGTGCCGCACAACGGATGCCGAGGCCTGGGACGAGATCGACCAGCGTCTGGCGCGCGTCGATCCTGTACTGGCCGCCCGTCGGCGGGAATCAGTCGGCGGCGCGCAGGGTATGTGGAGCGGCAGCGATCCGCTCAGCTCGCATCGCCGTGATGGTCATGGGCGACTCGCCCTGGCCGTACAACTGGTACAGGTGCGGCCCGAACAGGTCGATGGCGCGTTGCGCATCGCTCACGTACATGGGGGCGCCGCCATAAACGATGGTCTTCAGTCGGGGCATGGGGCGGGCTTCGGGGCTGGCCAGCAGCCGCACGACCATGGTGGGCGCGGCGAAGAACGACACCCCGTTCCAGGCCTCGCACAGCCTGAAGATCTCGGCCGCCTCGAAACCTCCGCTGTCCGGGATCACGT
>CAZVMA010000137.1:3372-3967 GCA_964628545.1 uncultured Pseudomonadales bacterium
GGCTATGCGTCGAGGCTGATCGGCAGCCCGGCAACCGTGTTCGAGCGCATCCGGGCGTTTCGGGCCATGGGGGTCGAGATGCTGCACCTCGACCTGCGCGACCCGTTGTTCGTCGACGCCGTGTTGCCGGCGGTGATCCAGCTCTGATCGCTCGGTCCGCGGGGCTGCTGCCGGCAATGCCCCGCTTCCGTCAGTGGCCTGCTTCCGTCAGTGAAATGTGGTCGGCCGCAGACTCGGGTCAAACTGATAGCCAGCCCAGGCCGGGTACACGGTGTCCGTGACGTTGCAGATGTGCGTGCCAGCAGTGCGCAGGTCGCGCCAGTAGCGCTCAAGCGGCCGAGTCGACCAGATTGCAGCCGAGCCCGCGCGCGAGAAGAGTTTATCGACCGCGAACAGCACCCGCTGCACCGCCCGCACCTGATTGCGTCGAAACTCGAGTCGAGCCCCCGTGCTGATCGTGGCGCCGCGCGCCAGCGCATCGAGCCAACTGCCCAGCATGGCGTCCACGTGACTGATACCGGCGGCCAAATCAGCCTCGGCTTCGGCAAAGGCTTCCTGCTGAAACGGATCGGACTTGCCAACCACCCCGGCCGCG
>CAZVMA010000137.1:3977-6849 GCA_964628545.1 uncultured Pseudomonadales bacterium
GCGTCCAGCGCGCCGCGCGCGATGCCAAAAGTCGCCGACGCGATAGCGGCGGAAAACACGCAGCCGAACGGCAGGCCGTACAGCGGCACATCCGGCCGACGGTAGCGGTAGGCGCCGTCGGATAGCGCAACGTGACCCACCGTGCGGTATTCAGGCACGAAGGCGTCGACAATGTGGATGCTCTTGCTGCCGGTACCCTCGAGCCCCATGACGTGCCAGGAATCAGGTTCGATCTGGTAGTCGCCGCGCGGCAGAATGAAGTGGCGCACATCGGGCGGGCCGCCGGATCGGGCCGGATCCATCACAATGCCGCCCAGGATGATCCATTGGCAATGGTCGGTACCGGTGGAGTACTGCCAGTCTCCGGACAGCAGATAACCACCGGCGACCGGTCGCGCTCGCCCCTGCGGCGCATAAGGCGACGCCACCCAGGTGTCGGGGTCGGCGCCGTAGATCTCGTCCTGCAGCTGCGAATCAAGCAGGGCGATTTCCCAAGGGTGCACACCGACGACGCCCGCCACCCAGCCGGCAGCGGGGTTGTGACGCGCGACCGCACGCGTCCAGGCGCAGAACTCTCTGGGGTCGGCCTCGAAGCCGCCGTGGCTGCGGGCCTGCAGCAGGCGCATGCCGCCCGATTCGCGCAGCAGTGCCACGGCGCGATCCGTTAGCTTACCCGCGACGTCGGAGCGGACATGCTCGGCCTGCAGCGCCTCAGCAACAGATTCGATCTGCATCGTGGCCGCACTCATATCGGCGCGACCTCGCGCAGAAACCGCAGCAGCGCCTCGTTCACCGCGTCCGGCGCCTCCTGCTGCGTCCAGTGGCCGATACCCGGAATCAGCTGGTTCACGCGCAGGTTCGGCACATTCACCGGCAGCTGCTTCAGGGCTTCCGCCGCCATCAGGATGACGCCATCGCGCTCGCCGGCCACGAACAGGGCCGGCTGCAGAATCTGTTTCGGAGCACCCGCGGTCAACGCCCAGGTGAGATCGTGGTTGCGGTAGTAGTTGAGCGGCCCGCGCATGCCGCTGCGCGTGAACTCGGCGGCGTAAAAATCGAGGTCCGCCTCGCTCAACCAGGGCGGCAATACCTCTGGACTCGGCAGATCCGAAAGCAGGTCCGCGTCCGGGGCCTTCGGGCCTAGACCCGTGAGGTCGGCGTTGCCGCTGCCGAGATAGAGAAACTTGCGCAGCGCTGTTCGCAGATCACGCTCGAACTCGGCCTCGGCGACGCCAGGCGTCTGGAAATACAGCTGATAGAAAAACACGTCCTTGAACACAGCGCGCATGGTGGCCATCGGAGCGTGTTCCGGGCGCGGTGAGAACGGCACCGACAGCGCACCCACGGCATAGACCCGATCGGGGTGATGCAGGGCGGTGCTCCACGCGGTTGGCGCACCCCAGTCGTGCCCGATCACCACGGCCCGCTCGTGCCCCAGGGCGCCGATCAGCCCGATGACGTCATTGACGACAGCCACCTGGTTGTAGGCTTCGATCGCCTGCGGCCGATCGCTCTTGCCGTAGCCCCGCATGTCCGGCGCGGCCACGTGATAGCCAGCCGCAGCCAGCGGCGCGAACTGGTGCCGCCAGGAGTACCAGGACTCGGGAAAACCGTGCAGCAACAGCACCAGCGGACCCGAACCGGCCTCCGCCACGTTCAGGTGAATGCCGTTGGTTGCGATACGCCGTTCCGTGATCGTCATGGGCTGCCCTCCCCGTTTGGCGCCAGTCTCGCGCAGGGCGGGGCGATCGTAAACGGCGCCCTCAGGGCGCAGCGCAGACGATGGCGCCCGGGATCGGGGCCGGAGCATCCAATTCCGGATGATCGTCCTGGTAATCAAGACCCAACGCTACCGCCAAGGTCGCCGGCACGGACGCAGCAACCACGGGCTCGTCGGGTTGATCCGGGTTGCGCGCCGGCGTGTCGGGGCCGAGCACGGCCAGCCAGGTTTCACCGTCACCCGGTCGTGTCGAGGGTTCGTCCGCCGAAGCGGGTCCGTGATGTCGCCAGTCGGCGAGCGTTCGACCGCGGCCATGGTCGGTGGTGATAATCAATGTGGTGCGATCGCGGTAATCCCGATCCGCCTGCACCCAGCGCCACAGGCTCGCGATAAAGCCATCGGTACGGTGCGCGGCCCGCGCATAGGCGTCGTACCAGCCGTCATGGGCAAAGTCGTCGGTCTCGCCGTAGGCGATGTAGAGCACGCGCGGCCGTTTCGCCGCGAGCCACGCCATGGCATACCGGTGCGTGAAGGCATCGAGCCGCACGGTATCCCAAGGGCTTGGAATCTCCTGCTGCAGGGCATTCAGCAGCCGAATCTGGGGATCATTGGTAAGAGATCCGGGCTCGAAGCCGGCATTCACCGCAAAGCGCGCGCGCGGCTCGTTCAGAATGTACGGAAAGACATCCCAGGACGCGAACGCGGCCACCCGGTTACGAAACGGCTGCTGATTGTGCAGCCATTCCAGCACGGTCCGATTGGGGTTGGGGGTCTTGTCGTTGGATGCGATCCGCGGGTCGACTACGCCAGTCAGGATTTCGCTGTACCCCGGATAGGAAAAATGCAGGGGGTTTGCCACACCCACTGCGTTGCCTTCATTGCGGTTGCCGCGCAGCTGGCCCTGCCTGGCAATGGTCTTCCAGAAGAACGGCATCAGCGCCTCGCGGCGCAGCGCCGCGGTATCGCGCCAGAAATCCGTCTCGAAATTCGCCGCCGTCTTGGCGTAGCGAATGGCCCCGGGGTGACGGGCAATGGTGGCGTCGATGCCCGTGAACACTTCCTGCCAGCGCAGCCCGTCCAGAGTGACGAGAATGACGTTACGCGTGCGGCACGGGGGCGTTGCGGGCGTCGGCGACGCTTTCGAATCGGCCG
>CAZVMA010000138.1:0-1067 GCA_964628545.1 uncultured Pseudomonadales bacterium
GCGTTGCGGCATGCCTGTGCGCATCTCGGTCTGGCGCCTGAAGCCATTGTGGCTTTCGGCGACGCCGAGAACGATATCGATATGTTCCAAGCGGCCGGTGCATCGGTTGCGATGGGCCAGGCGGATGCCGCCACGCGGGCAGCCGCGACCTGGGTGACCCGCCGGAACGATGAAGCGGGCGTCGCCCACGCAATTTGGCATTTGCTTGCGCGCGGCACGCTGACATGACGACCGTGCGTCCCGAATCGCTTGACTTCCTGGCCAGCGACGACGCCTTGGTGCGTCTGTACCGCTGGGGCACTTCAGGCAGCGTTCGCGCGCCAAGCCGAGCGGTTGTGCAGATCGCTCACGGCATGGGCGAACATGCCGGGCGCTATCAGGCGCTGGCTGAAGCTCTGGTGCATGCGGGCTACCGCGTCTACGCCAACGATCATCGGGGACACGGTGCGACTGCAGAGCCCGGTCTTGACGGGTGGATGGGTGAAGACGGCTGGAATCGGGCCATCGCGGATGCCGGCGAAATCGCCGCACACATTCGGCGTCAGGAGCCGGGCCTGCCGCTGGTGCTGCTCGGGCACAGCATGGGCTCGATGCTGGCCCAGCAGTTCCTGTATCGCCACGGCAACCTGCTCGATGCGGCTATTCTGTGCGGTACCCCGGGAATCAATGGCGCGCTGCAAAGCTGGCTGATCCACGCCCTCGCCCGCTTCGAGCGCGGGCGGCGTGGCCCAACGGCGCATAGCCCCCTGCTGCAGAAGATGATTTTTGGCGACGCCAACGCCGCCTTCGATGGGCCAGACGCGACCGGCTATGAGTGGCTATCGCGCGACTACGCCCAGGTATCGGCGTACGTGCAGGACCCGCGCTGCGGTTTCGTGCTGCGCGCCGGCAGCCTGTGCGACCTGTTCGCAGGGGCGCGCGAGGCCCGACGACGTTCATCCATCGCCAGAATTCCAAGTCGCCTGCCGGTGCTCGTGATCAACGGCAGCGATGATCCCGTGCATGCCCGAGGCGCCAACATCACGCGCATGCTGCGCGCCTACCGCCCCCAGATCCGGCGCCTTGAG
>CAZVMA010000138.1:1077-3563 GCA_964628545.1 uncultured Pseudomonadales bacterium
GGTCGCGCTGACCGGCAATCCGGCGTCCACGCTGGGACGCGAGGCGGACGTGCATCTTTATGCCGGCGCGCGCCACGAGCTTTTCAATGAAATCAACCGTGAGACCGTGATCGCCGATGTGGTGGCATGGCTCGATCAGGCGCTGGCACCCGTTCCGCCAGCCGACCTGCCGGCTCGGCCACCGACGGTATAGACGCGCCCGGGCTGTCTGGCGGCAGCCTCCCCGTCCCGGATCACCGCCTGATGCACGGTATTCATCGCTTCATAGATGATCCGCGTGGCGTCGGGCACAGCGGTGCCCGACGCAAAGCGAATGGGCGTCAGCACATGCGCACCCGCCGGTCCTGGCTGAATCTGCCGGCTCCCCTTCGGTCGCAGCCGCGCCAGCCCGGTCAGAAAGACCGGCACGACGGGGACATTCTTCTCCAGGGCCAATATGGACACGCCGTGGCGGAATTTGGCCATACCGCGACTGGTGGAGCGAGTGCCCTCCGGAAAGATCAGCAGGTTGCAGCCCTGGTCAAGCAGCCAGCGGGGATAGTCCAGCGCGCCCGAGCCGCCACCACGCTGGATGGGAAAATTCCCCATGGCAAGCGACTGGTACCATGGCTGCATCACCAGCTCTTTCCGCCCTTTCACGAACCAGCGATCGGCGGCGGCACCCGAGTAGATGTTCCAGCGAATGCGGAACGGCAGCGAGGCGTTCAGGGCCAACGCATCGAGATGGCTGGTGTGATTGGCGACCACGATGCAGGGACCCGTGATGTCATCGAACCGGTCGCGTCCGGTAACGGTGAGCGGCCGGCAGGCCTCGTTCACCCAGCGCCCATAGGCGTGCCAGCGAAAAGCAAACCGGGCAGCCTTTGCCCACCACCGTATCTGCCAGGGGTGAGGTCCTTCTGTTCCCGAATCTCGACTGAGCAGCTGGGTAAACAGCTCGTAATCGACTGCCGGCAGAATCTCGGTATCCGAGGTCGTGCCGAATTCCTGCTCCAGAACGCCGCGATAGGCGCGAAAGTTGTCCGGCGCCTCGAAGATGGTGCACTGGTCCCACTCGCCCAGCAGCGCGAAACTTTGCAGGACGCGACACTCCCAACGCGCCAGCCCCTCGTGAATGCGCAGCAGCGACTGGGGCTCCTCCCGCGCCTGCCGCAACGCCGAGGAGTGATACCGCATCAGCATCACGTACGCGGGCATGGTTCAGCTCCCGCCGACGGATTTTCCCTGCAACATTTCCACGAACGAGTTGATCTCCATGGCCGGCAGCGTGGTGATCTTGATCGTGCCCCGCGAACCCAACTCCATCGAGATACGCGACATGACCTCGTTGGTGGGCGCTTCGATCACGTTCACAAAGTCATAGCCGCCGAGGCACGCGTACTGTGACACGACGCGCGCTCCCATCGCTTCCAGCTCTTTGTTTACTTCCTTCAAGCGTTCCGGGCGTTCTTTCAGGGTCTTGCGGCCTTCGTCGGTCAGCGTGCTCAGCATGATGTACGTTGCCATGATCCACCCTCCGCTTTTGCCTGAGTCTACGGGTTTCACCCGGGGTTTAAAGCATTGTCACTGCCGGAAATGCGGGTTTAGCATGCCCGGATGACCGCCGGATATCACCGGCGGCGAATTCAGGGAGCCACGCGATGTCGATCAGGGCGGCGGTGTTCGACGAATCGGGTCGCATCCATGTGGTTGAACGGGCGCTGCCAGAACCGAAACCCGGCTGGGCGCGCATCGCCATCAGCGCGGTCGGTATTTGCGGCAGCGACCTGAATCTGCTCTATGCGGCCGGTAGTTCGGCCCGCGGCGTCCAGCCCGGACACGAGGTCGCCGGCGTTGTCGACCTATTGGGCGACAGCATCGGCAGTGCAGCACCGCTGACCACCGGCACACCCGTGGCGCTGGAGCCCGTGATCGGCTGCGGGCAGTGCCGCCAATGTCTGACCGGTCGCCGAAACCTGTGCAGCCAGGTGCGGTTATGCGGCTTCACCCGGCCGGGCGGGATGGCGGATTATCTGGTTGTGCCCGCAGACACGCTGTATCCGGTCGCGGCCAACCTGCCGCCGCAGCTGACCGCGCTTAGCGAACCCATGGCGGTTTGCGTTCGGGGCACCCGTCTAGGCCGCATCGATCTGCGCGAGCGGGTGGCCATTCTCGGAGCAGGCAGCATTGGCCTGTTGTCCATCCTGACCGCCCGAGCGGCCGGCGCCGCCGAGATCTTCATCACCGCCCGACATCCACATCAACAGGATCTCGCACGTACCTTGGGCGCCGATGCCGTGTTCCCGGATGCAGCGGCGCTGCTGGACGCGGTGGGCCCGCAGTACATCGACGTGGTGATCGAGACCGTCGGCGGACAAGCGGACACGATCAGCGAATCCGCGCAGATTGCGCGCAGCGGTGGCCGCATTGTCATGCTGGGCGTCTTCGATCGCGACCCCGCGCTGCCCGGCATGGCGTTCTTCCAGAAAGAGCTGTCACTGTTTGCG
>CAZVMA010000138.1:3573-6847 GCA_964628545.1 uncultured Pseudomonadales bacterium
GTCCAATTGTTACGGACGCGAATGCCATCACCCCGATTTCGCGCTGGCAACCGGGCTGGTGGCGCAACACGCCGCGCTGCTCGGACATCTGGTCACGCACCGCTTTGCGCTCGACCAGGTAGCAGCCGCCTTCGCCACAGCAGCAGACAAGTCCACCCACTCGATCAAAGTACAGGTGCACCCATGACCCAACAATCCGGCTCGATGTCCAACCAGGCATCGTCCACCACGGCCGGCGCACACGTCGCCAATCGCCAGCTGATCGCCGTCGATCTGCACCGCGCATCCGCGGAACAGGTCATCACACGAGCCATCCAGATCGCGCCCGAGGCGACGCGCAAGCTGGTTCACGTGACCGAGGGACGATCACTGCTTGGAACCGCGGATCCGGGCGCCGTGATCATGGACGAGCTCGCGCAGCGCATACGCCACGACGTGGTGCGGTACCTCGGTGAATTGGCGACCAAATTCAACATTCAAGACACCGCGATTCTGGAGGGCCATCCCGCCAGCGCCATCCAGGCCTGCGCCGAGCGCGGTGGACACGATCTGATCGTGATCGGCACGCACGGACGCCACGGGCTGCGCCGAATTCTAGGCGCAACAGCGAACGGGGTGCTGCACGATGCGGCCTGCAACGTGCTGGCCGTACGCATTCGGGAGCACACAGAAGCCAGCGCCATACACCAGTCTTATCGACGACTGCTCGCCGCGATCGATCTGTCCGGAGAGAGCCATCAGGTGCTGGATATCGCGCAGCGACTCAGTCGGCGCCTGTCCGCCGAACTCGACCTCCTGCACGTGATCAAGCCGTTCCGACAGGCTTACGCGAGCATCGCCGCAACCACGGTCGTCGATGTGGCGCTGCGCTTTGAACATGACGCCGAGATGGCTGCCAGAAAGGCGATGCGTGCCCATGCTTTTGATCTGGGACTGCCGGACGGGTCTGCCTATGTGCGGCACGGTGCGCCGGCCGCCGAGATTCATGCTGCACTTTCCGAACTTTCGGCCGATCTGCTTGTCATCGGCTCTCACGGCAAACACGGCGTCGCGCTTCTGGGGTCGGTGGCGAACGCCGCCCTGCATGGCACACCGTGTGATGTGCTGGCCGTGCGGGTGTTCTAGGACTCCCGCACGTACTGGCCCGGAGCCGGATACAGCGCCGGAAATTTCTTGGAACCCAGATTCTCGGGCGCCGGCACCGTACCGTTCCCGCGCGCCCGCAGCCACTCGATCCAGTGAAAGGTCCATGAACCCCGGTGCTCAATCGCATCGGCAAGCGCAGCGTCCGGATCTTCCGGCAGCGCACCCGGAATCCAGTAGCGAAGATGTTTGTTGTCCAGCCGGCCACTGATCGTCTGCGTGTGGTTCTGGTTGGTCAGCACAAAGGTGACGGGGCCGCCAAACAGCTGCGTGCTGCGATAGCACGCTTTCCAGGGCGTGATGTGGTCGGTGCTGCCCGCCATCAGGTACACCGGATACTTGATTCGGGTGAGGTCGACACGCTTGCCGAGGACGCGCTTCTCTTTCTTTGCCAGCTTGTTGGTCTGTGATAGGTCCAGCAGATCGCACTGCATCTCTGCGGGTACCCGCGTGTAGTCCATGGACCAAAACAGCAGCGGATGCTTCAGCGGATCTTCGCCCAGCAGGTAGTTGCTGCGGAAGAAACTCATGATGTTTTCTTCAATGCGCAGCAGCGCGAACATCTCGAACACGTCTTTTTCGGCGTAGATGCCCTTGTTGCGAACCATGGCCTTCTGGGCTTCTACCGAGCGCTCTGATACGAAAAGGCCAAAATCGCTGTCGGCCGGACGGTAATCCAGAACGTTGATGAACAGCGACATGGCATCGATCCAGTCAGCATTTCGGGCGGCTAGCACGCCCGCCGCAGCGGCCGCAGCAAGCCCGCCCGCGCACACGCCGATCAGATGCACCTTGTTCTGGCCCGTCACGTCGCGCAGCACCCGAATCGCCTCGATCACGCCGCCGGCGTACGTGTCCAGATTCCAATCCCGCTCCGCCGGGGTTGGGTTCTTCCAGCTGATGGCGAACACGGGAATGCCGGCGTCGAGCAGTCGCTGAAACAGGCTGCGATCGGGCGTGAGGTCCCCCAGGTAAAACCGATTGACCTGGCTGAACACGTATAACAAGGGAATGCTGACGACCTCGGCCGTCTTCGGCCGGTATTGAATCAGCTCGAACAGGTCGCTGCGAAAGATGACCGATCCGGCGCTGGGGGCCACGTCGCGGCCGAGCTCGAACGCGTGCCGGTCAGCAACCGCCGGATAGCCATGATTATGGCGCACGTCGTCCACGAAGTTGCGCAGCCCTTTCACCAGGCTTGCGCCGCGCGTTTCCACTGCGCGACGCAGAGCCTCCGGGTTGCCAATCAGCGAGTTGACCGGGGCCAGAATGTCCTTCGCGCCCGACAGCACGAAGCGCGCGCGTTCTCGCTCCATGCCCTGCAACCCAGAGCCCTCGAGCCATCCGTCGAGCGCGCCAGACCACGCCTGATAGGACTGCCCCACCCGACGAAAGATCGGGTTCTCGCGCCATGCCGCATCCGAAAAGCGATCGTCAGCCGGCACTTGCGGCGTGTCGCTTGAGCCGAGCCAGATGTCGCGCAGTGCGCGCCCGAACGAGGTCGCGGCGTTGGCGACCGCCCGGGGCTGAGCGGCAGCGTCTTCGACAATGGTGCCCCAGGTGTCGATCAGGGACCGAAGATCAACCCCAAAAGCGGCGGCGGCCGCAATGCCGCCGGTGCGCTCGGCGAGGGTCTCTACAAAACCCGGACCGGCATTTGCTTCCGGCGCCCGACTCTCTCGAGCTGCACTCTCATCGACCTGTTCGTGCATGGACTGCTCCCGCATGAACCATCAGGTTTGTTCGGTTTCCGTCAGGCGCCTGAACCAAGGATTGCGATCAGGCTTCCGGCGCAGAAGCACCCGCCGAAGCGGCTTCGGATGCGACAAATGCGCCACGCACGACCGATCCGGTTCGTTCGGCCGCTGCGCGCAGGATATCGCTACGGGCCCGCAAATCGTCGCGGAAGCCGTTCCAGAGCCCCGTGTTGTAGGTGCGCTGCAGGTCTACATAGGCATTGACCGCGCGTACCGATGGCAGTTTCTCGAAATAATCCTTGTTCAGGTCGATATACCGCCTGAGGTTATCGGCGCTCAATTCCGCCAGCTTGCGAACTGTCTCGACGTTGATCTCAACAAGATCCCGGCCCACCTGACCGACTCTCTGACCCATCGTGTTGATAGCGCTCATC
>CAZVMA010000139.1:0-3582 GCA_964628545.1 uncultured Pseudomonadales bacterium
CGCAGGATCTAGACGCCAACTACGCCGGCGTGTTTATCGTGTGGGATCGGCTGTTTGGCACCTTCGTGCCTGAGGACGGCGCCGAGCCCTGTCGTTACGGCATTGTGCGCAATCTGGGCACGTTTAACCCGCTGCGGGTCGCGCTGCACGAGTGGGTGAGCCTGTTTGCGGATCTCTGGCGCAGCCGACGGGTAAGGGATGCGCTGCGCCATGCCTTCGGGCCGCCCGGCTGGTCGCCGGACGGCTCTCGGGAAACGACCGACATGATCAAGGCGAAGTGGCGCGCCCGGGCGGCGCGCCTGGACGCCCTTAGCGCGCTGCCCCAGTCGGAATCTCGTTGAACGGAATGCCCTTGTCGGCGCGCATGTCCTCGGGTAGCCCAAGCACGCGCTCCGCAATGATATTCCGCAGAATCTGATCGGTACCGCCCTCGATGCGCACCGCCGGCGAGCGCAGCAGCATGGCCTGGAACCGCGCCGAGCCCTCCGCCACTGCGGGGTCGGTAAGCGCGCCGCCCAGGCCTTGCAGATCAAGCGCGTACTTGGCGATGTCCTGCATCATGTTGCCCGCGACCAGCTTGCCGATCGACGCTTCCGGCCCAGGGGTCTGCCCCTTGGACAGCGCGGTCAGCAGCCGTGACGAGGTGTTGCGCAGCCCGGCGGCTTTCACATACCAGTCGGCCAGGCGCGAGCGCACCGCAGCGTTGTCCGCCGCCAGCGCCTCGTCGAGCGGCAGATCCTCGACCAGCTCCATGATTTCCGGGAAACCGGTGGCGATGCTGCCGCCGATCGCCATGCGCTCGTTCATCAGCGTGGTGAGCGACACGCGCCAGCCGTCGCCCACGCCGCCCAGCCGCTGGCTGTCGGGAATGCGCACGTTGTCGAAATAGACCTCGTTGAACTCGCTGTTGCCGTTGGCCTGCTTGATCGGACGGATGTCGACGCCTGGCGATTTCATCGACAGGAAAAACATGGTCAAGCCCTTGTGCTTGGCGACCGTGGGATCCGTGCGGGTGATGAGAATGCCGTAGTCGCTGTGCTGCGCGCCGGACGTCCAGATCTTCTGGCCGTTGATGACCCAGTCTTCGCCGTCACGCTCGGCGCGGGTGCGCAGGCCCGCGAGGTCCGAGCCGCCATGCGGCTCGGAAAACAGCTGGCACCACACCTCTTCGCCGCTGGCGATTTTCGGGATGTAGTGTGCCTTGTGCGCTTCCGACGCAAAGCCCATCAGGGTCGGCGCGCACATGCCCTGACCGATGATGAACATACCAGACAGCTTGCCGTACACGCCCTCTTCCTGCGACCAGATGACGCTCTCGATCGGCGATGCGCCGCGACCGCCATAGACCTTCGGCCACTGCAGGCAGGCCCAGCCGGCCTCGGCCTTTTTACGCTGCCACGCTTTGGCCTCGGCCAGCCCATCAAACGGACCGGTGTTGGTGTTGCCAAAGCCGCTTGCCTCGAGATACGGCTTTAGATGCTTCGGCGCGTTGGCGTCGATCCAGCTGCGCACTTCGGCGCGGAACGCTGCTTCTTCCCGGGTATCGCTGAAATCCATGAACTGCTCCTCAGGCTGCTGCCGTTGATCTCTGGGTTGCGCGAAGTCCGTCGACCAGCCGGCCTTCCCAGACCGACAGGCCGCCCAATTCCAATGCCAGGAAATTCGAGCGCCGGTAGTACAAGTGGCAATCGACTTCCCACGTGAAGCCCATACCGCCGTGCACCTGAATGTTGTCCTTGCTGCACTGCTGGAACGCCTGCGTCGCCGAGACCCGCGCCGTAGCCGCAGCCAGCGGCAACTCGGCGGCGTCGGTCGACAGGGCCCACGCAGCGTAGTAGCAGTTGGACTCTGCCAACTTGGCGGTGACATACATGTCAGCAATCATGTGCTTGATCGCCTGAAACGAGCCGATCGCGCGACCAAACGCGAAGCGCTGTTTCGCGTAGCCCACCGCCATGTCCAGCGCGCGCTGCGCGCCGCCCAGCTGCTCGAAGGCGTACAACACCGCCGCGCGATCCTCGAGCGCGCGCAGCAGCGCGGTGGCGTCGCCGCCCATGCCCAGCGGTTCGGCGGCCGTGTCGGCAAAAGTGATGGTGGCCGTGTTGCGCGTGGGGTCGATGCTCTTCACCGGCGTACGCGTGACGGTCGCGGTGCGCAGATCGACCAAGTACAGCCCGGGCTGGCCGGCGGGATTGCGCGCCAGCACCAGCAGCAGGTCGGCAACACCGCCGTCCGGTACCACCAGCTTGGTGCCGTTCAGCACCCCGTTGGCGAAGGTGGTGGCGAGCGCCTGCGGCGCGGTGGCGTGACGCGTTTCGGTTGCGGCCAGTGCACCGCGCATGCGCCCGGCCGCAATCTCGGGCAGGAACCGCTGGCGCTGGGCCTCGGAGCCCGCGCGCAGCAGTGCCTCGGCGATCAGGTACACGGTGGATCCGAACGGCGTCGGCGCCAGCGTGCGGCCGAGCTCCTGCGCCACCTGGCAGAGCTCGAGATACCCCGCGCCGGTGCCACCGTACTGTTCCGGAATGGCCGTGCCGATCAACCCCATGTCGGCAAGCCCCTGCCAGACCTCGACCGCGTAGGGCGCCCGACCCTCCAGCACGGCCCGGACCTGGTCCATGCCGCAGTGCTGGTCGAGAAAGCGCGCGGTCTGATCGCGCAGCAGTTTCTGGTCGTCCGAAAAATCAAAGTTCACGTCGTACTGCCTTCTGGTTCCCCCGGACACCCGATTCTAGTCGAGCGGTCGCGTTGTGACAGCTCCTGCGCCCGAGCCTGGCCCGCATCAGGCCGCGACAGGCCCCATGCGCCCACGCACTCAGCAATCCGCACCCGACGCGTGCCGACCTGCGCGGCGCCCAAAGAATGATCCAGGGCCAAGGCTCATGCCGCTCGCATATTCGCCACCGTTCATCGGGAAGTGCGCCGCGCATGCCCCCACCGCATAGAGGCCCGGAATCGGCGTGCCAGCTGCATCGAGCGCCTGACCGTCGACATTGGTGCGCAGACCGCCGAGAGAGATGTAGGCATAGGTAGACGAGCTGAACGAGAGGTCAAAGGCCGCGTAGGGTCCGGCGGTCAGCGGCTTCAGCCATTCCGGCCGTTTGTGGAAGCGCGTGTCATCGCCCGCCGCGGCATCGCGGTTGTACTCATCCAGCGTCGCCACGAGCGAACCCTGGGGAACGCCCAGACCGAGCTCCATCTCCTGGATCGTTTCCCAACCATCGATCAGCTTGTGTGTGCCCTGCTCGGGGTACGCGAAGATCTCGGAGTCGACAATCAGGTAGGCCGCGGCGTCGGGCTGGCGCTCGATGAAATACGCGAGTCGCCCGTGATAGACGTCCTCGGCCACAAAACGCCGGCCCTCCTTGTTGATGACGATGCCCTTGATCAGGTCAGCCGGCGGGTAGATCGAGGCGGTGGCAATGACGCCATCCATCCCCTCGGTCACTGCGCCGACCGTGTAGAGCTGCAGACGCAGCAGCGCGATGTTTTGCTGTCGGTATTCAACCCCGGCCATCACTGCCCTCCCATGGCCGCGGCGATGGCGCTCGGCATGGTCTCGGGCGGCGTCGGCGGCTCTGG
>CAZVMA010000139.1:3592-6836 GCA_964628545.1 uncultured Pseudomonadales bacterium
CGAGCTGGATGCCGGCGCCGTCGTTGGTTGGGATGCCAAGCGGGCGCCCGTGTCTGGAGACGATGGGCAGATGCGCGCGCGTCATTTCCTCGTTCAGGTTGAAGCTGCCGGCAGCCAGGATGACGCCCTGACGCGCTTCGATCAGCAGTTCCTGGCCCAGCGAGCGGGCGCGGACGCCGGCCACCCGCCCGTCGTCGTCGACCACAAGCCCGGTCACCCGGGTGTCGTACAGCGCCGGGACCGCCTCCGCGACGAACCGCGCGAGGAGCGCCTCCATAGCCGCGGCGCCGCCGCCCTTTTCAGGCGACGCTTCGGTCTGGTGCCCTCGTGGTGCCGGTGTCGCCTGGTCGCAGTAGGGCCAGATCTTCTCGTTGCCGGTGGTCAATAGCCCCTCGCCCGACCGCAGCGACACAGCCTTGCCCTTGAAGCTTCGGCGCTGAAACGGCACGCCTTGGGCTTCCAGCCAGGCGAAGTGTTCAACACTGCCGTCGCAGAACGCGCGCAGTCGCACGTCGTCCGACGTGCTGGTGCTGGCGCGCATGAATTTGAACATTTCCTCTGGATCGTCCGGATAACCGCACTCGGTTTGCAGCGCCGTGCCGCCACCGAGGTAGAAGATGCCCTCGGACGTGGCGCTGGCGCCGCCGCCGCCGCTGGCGCGCTCGATCACCAGCACGTCCGCCCCAGCCCGATGCGCCTCCAGCGCGGCACACGTGCCCGCCATGCCGAGCCCGACCACCACCACGTCCGCCGAGCGATGCCATTTTGGTTGCGTGCCCACGCGTGCCGCTGCTTCGATGTTGCTCATGTTGGACCCTCCCCTGCTTTCGCCAGGACGAAGTGTAAACCCGGCATCAGGCGGGCTTCCCACTACCGAACCATCGACTGGACAGACACAAGATCAAGCCACTGGACAACGGGGCATCTTTCTTTCATAAATCTGTCAACTGGCATGCTGACAATTGCAGGCCGGACCATCGATCAGGGAGTCAAGCACATGTTTAATCGTCTTCTCGCCGCAGCGGTGCTCGTTGCGGCCGTTCCGGGAATGGCCATAGCGGGCGTCACTTGGCAGGTGAACGTGCCCGCCTCGGGGGCGGGCCTGACACTCGGTGCGGCTATGGTCGCGCTTTACCTGGTGAAGAAACGGCGCGGCTGAGCGCCCCACAAACGCCCGGCCAGAGCGCACGGTGGACGTCTTCATCGCCGTACTGCTGGAGCACCGCAGCATCTGGTTGCTTGCGGCATGGCTGATCGGATTTTTCGGCCTCGGCGTTTTGGAGGTGCTCCGGCCACGACGCCTCGACCAGAACGAGCCTGACTCGCGCTGGCTTAGCCATGTCAGCCTGGTTTTCATCAACGCCGGGCTAATCGAGTTGACGTTTGGCGGAGCGTTTATGGCCGCCTCGCATCCGACGGGCGTGCTGCCGATTGGCGTGCTGGCCGGCGACAGCCTGCTCGCCGACATCGTGCTGGGCGTGCTGGCGGCGGATCTCCTCGGCTACTGGGTTCACCGCCTCCATCACACGCTGTCGCCGCTGTGGCGACTGCACGCGCTGCATCACTCTGATGATCGCCTCGACGTCACCACTTCTTTCCGCAATCACCCGGGCGAAGTGGTTGTTGGCGGCGCCATCGTGTGGGCGGCACACGGGCTGTTCGGCGCCAGCGTGGCGGCCGTGGTGGTATACGGCGTTCTGAAGGCGATTGCTTCGCCCATGCAGCACGCCAACCTGCACTTTCCGCCCCGGCTTGAGCGCGCGCTCGAGTGGCTGTTCGTGACCAATGCGGCGCATCTCATCCACCACTCGGTTGATCTACGCGACGGCAACGCGAATTTCGGCACACTGTTCTCGATCTGGGACCGGCTGTTCGGTACCTGGCGCGCGCCTGCGCAGGGCGAGGACATTCGCTACGGCTTGGACGAGGTGCAGCCGAAGACCTGCGATAGCCTGCCAGCTATGCTGCTATTGCCCGTGCGTTCATCGGAGCGACGTTGAAGTCCGTCCTGCGCCGCTCGCGCGAAGCGCAAGGCGTCAAGGATCCGACCGCGCTTGCTCTGTCCATCTGACAATCTCCGCAACACATCGGTCCAGGCTGTCGCGCAGCTGATAAACCCAGAACCGCTTGACTTCCCAGCCCAGCTCGATCAGGCGCTGATTGCGCAGTTGATCTCGCAAACACAGCTCTCCCGTCCAGACGCGATGGAAGCGTTCACCGTCCACCTCGATGTTGAGCCGTCGGGCCCCCACGATGACAGCGAAGTCCAGGTCGTACTGCTCTACCGTGAACTGGGGGATGGCGCGAATACCGGCGGCATGCATCGCTCGAAACAAGACGCGCTCCCAGTCTGATACCCGCTCCGGATTCGAGACGGCCGGATACTCCGGCCCCGTCGGGGCAGCACCAGCTTCCCCAGCGCGTTCGGCCGTTCCATCCAGCGCGTCGACATAGCTCGCAAAGTGGGCCAGATAATCCACACCGCACGTAGCTGCGGCCGCGCGATCCCCGACCACGAGCAGGAGGCCGCGAGCACGCGTGATGGCGACGTTGAAAAGGTTGCCGTTGTTCCGCAGAAAACTCAGCGCCGCTTCCGGCATCCCCTCAGAGACCACCGGCGAAAAAATCATCACGTCCCGCTCATCGCCCTGAAAACGATGCACCGTGTCCACAAGCAGCCGGACTTTGTCTGTCGCGCCTTGCAGGGCATCGCTCGCGTTGACCATCTGCTGCAGCAGCTGCGCCTGCGCGCGAAACGGCGTTACCAATCCGACCGTCCCCTCGAACGGGCTCTCGAGCAACATATCTTCGAGTGCCGAGATGACGGCCTGGGCTTCCACATGATTGCGGACGCTACCGGTGGACGGGCGAATTGCCTTCCCCCGAACATCGCGCCAAAGAACGCCGAGCTTGCCGTTTCCGGGTCGCTTGAGATCGTCATAACGCGTCGCTACACGCAGCTTGTTCTGGTAGAAGTAACGATTGGCGAAGGTGCTGATATCGGCGTGTGCACCATCGTGATCCCGCACGGCAACGAGATTCGACGGGGAACTACCCCCAAGGCCACGTCGTACAGCGACGACACTAAGGTCGTCATTGGAGGTCGTTTCGGGTTCGTGACAAGTAGGTGCGAACAGCCTGGGGCGGGCTGTCCCCGCACAACAACGGAACGGCGATTCCAGGACCGCATTTTCCCATCCCCGCCTGTTTCCAGAGACTACTTGTTTCTGCAGGGAGCATGGCT
>CAZVMA010000140.1:0-862 GCA_964628545.1 uncultured Pseudomonadales bacterium
GGCCCCGTTCCCCTTGTCATCGATCTCGATGGGGACGAGGGTAATGGGGCCTGTCGGGCCGGTGCTCCGGTGGCCGTGGTTGACGACGAACGGGCGCGTGTAAGTCGTTGATCTGCCGAGTGTGGCCGCTGCGACTACCCGCAGCACAAACGGAGAATGGAGACGGCTCTGGCACGGAAATCGGCCATTTCGGGCGCGCCTGTCGTCAAGCCACCCGCAACACAGGCGGCCGGAACCCCGCGTGGTGCGGGGATCGCAGACAAAAAGCAGGGCCCGGAGAATTTCCGAGCCCTTTGGATTGGTGGAGGCGGCGGGAGTTGAACCCGCGTCCGCAAGCACTCTACCCTCAGCTCTACATGCTTAGGCTCCGTCTTTGATTTGACCTTCAGCGACCCGACGGTCAGGGTGCTGTCAGCGAGCCCGATTGGTTTTAACGCTTCAACCCCGGGCGAGGCATCCACGCGATCCTGCAGCATGCGCCGCCGAATTCACCATGCAGGCCTGGATCATCGGCGTAAGCGGGGTTTAGGCCGCTAGTGCGTAGTTTTCGTCGTTGGCAACTATTACGTTGCAGAGATTGATTTACGAGAGTCCCTACCCTCTCGGCATGCACCTTGGGCTTCGCTACCCACGTCGAAGCCATGTCGCCCCCGATAAGATCGCCTTGCAAACGCTTTGGCGAGGTCTATCAGCGAGACGCCAGTCTAGCAGTATCAGCTTGAGTCGGCGACCGGCTTTACCGCTGCGTTACACTGCGGGCAGTGAGGTCTTCTGCGGATGCCAATGATGGGCCGCTGGCTGTTCCTGTGTCTTGTCGCCCTGGCGCCAGCAGCGCACGGTTTCGACGCGCGCGCCGAAATCG
>CAZVMA010000140.1:872-1663 GCA_964628545.1 uncultured Pseudomonadales bacterium
GTCAGGAGCAGGCGCCCTGGCGCGCGCATGCCTAGAGCCGGCCCTGGTCGCGCCGGGCTTGTCGGACGAAGAACGCGCCCGCGCGTACTACGTACGCGGTTACAGCTTTCAGGCCGATGCCCTGCCGGTCTCAGCGGCAGCCGACTACCACCGCGCCCTGGAGTTCGATCCCGACAATCCGGTGGTGATGTCGGCCCTCGCGCAGCTGCACATTCAGACCACGCCCGGCCGGGGTCTCGGGCCCGACCGGTTACCGGGCATCGCAGTGGCGCTGCTCGAGCGCGCGGCTGAAGAGGGGCTTACCGACGCCAGGCTGCAGCTCGGTTACCTTTACCTGATGGGCATTGGGGTCGAGGCCGACCTGATGACGGCGCGGCGCTGGTTCGAGGCGGCCGCTGCCGATGGGTCAGCCAGCGCCATGGTGCAGCTGGCGCACACCTGGCGCACACCCCACACCGAGCCGAGCCAGGGCGCCCGCGCGCTCGACTGGCTGACGCAGGCTGCACAGGCCGGCGCAACGGACGCCATGACGACCGCCGGGTTCATGGCGGAGAGCGGCGAACTGGGTGCCCCTGATCCTGTCCGAGCGCGGGCCTACTTCGAGCAGGCAGCGCAGGCGGGCAGCGCTCTCGGGCAGACCAAGCTCGCGCACATGCTGCTTTCCGGCACCGGCGGCGGCGCCGACACCGCGCGCGCGCTCGAGCTGTTTCGGGCCGCGGCCGAGCAGGATTTCGGCCCTGCTTGCGCGGGTCTGGCCTATCTCTACGAAGCCGGCATCGGCGTGACGCGGG
>CAZVMA010000140.1:1673-6800 GCA_964628545.1 uncultured Pseudomonadales bacterium
CCGCATACTGGCTGCACCGGGCCGCCGAAGCCGGTGACGTGGACGCCCAGCTGACGCTTGCCGCACGCGCGATGGCAAAACCTGACGGTCAGGCAGACGCCTCGCGCTGGCTGGCCGCCGCGGCGGCCGTCGGCGATCGACGCGCGATGAACGATTACGCCTGGCTGCTTGCCACCCATCCAGAGCCGACGGCGCGCGACGGACGGCGCGCCGTGCTGCTTGCGCAGCGCGCACTGGCGCTCGAGCGATCGTCGACTGTTCTCGACACGCTGGCGGCAGCGCAGGCTGAAACCGGCGCCTTCGAGGCGGCCGTGTCCACTCAGGAAGCGGCCCTTGCCGCGGCCGCGGAAGAACCGATGAGCGACACCGAGCGCGCGCGACTGCTTGCGGAACTGCGCACCCATCTGGCGGCATTCCGGTCCGGCAGGCCTTGGCGCGAAAGCGGGGGTTCCGGTTAGAATGGCCGACTGTTTTTCGCTTCGGCTGATCTGATCGGGGGCTCCCTTGAGCATCGCCAACCGTAGAACCAAGCTTGTGTTGTCCGTCTTCGAAACGCTCGTCAGCAAAGGGGCCGCCGCAGTGCGCCCGGGCGATATCGCAAGTTTGCTGCGGGAACGCAATCAGCCGCTCAGCTTCTGGGAGATCCGGGGCGAGCTTTCGACGCTGGAGGCCTTGGGCCTGATTGCGTCCGATCCCGATACCGGCGAATGGCGTCCGGTCGCGAAGTCGAGCGCGGGCTGACGACCCGTGTCAGCCGACACCGATACCCCGACGCCGAGCGAAGACGCCGAAACTCCCGACTTCGAAACGGCGCTCGCCGAGCTCGAGGCGCTGGTCGACCAGATGGAAACCGGCAATCTGTCGCTGGAAGCCTCGCTGGCCGCTTTCGAGCGTGGGGTCAATCTGACCCGCGCCTGCCAATCGGCTCTGCGCGCCGCTGAACTGCGCGTCCGTCAGCTCACCCGAGACGATTCGCTCGAGGACCTGGACCTCGACGCGCTCGATGAAGCCTGAGCTACCCGCGCTGAAGGCCGAGATCGAAGCGGCCCTCGATCGTTTGCTGCCACACCGCTCCGATATCGCACCGGACCTGGTCGACGCCATGCGCTATGCCACCTTGACCGGCGGCAAACGGCTGCGGCCGCTGTTTGTCTGCGCCGCCTGCACCGCCGTCGGCGGCAGCCTGGCGCAGGCGCTGGCCCCTGCATGCGCAGTCGAGTTCGTGCACGCCTATTCCCTGGTTCATGACGACCTGCCAGCCATGGACGACGACGACCTGCGGCATGGTGTACCCAGCAATCACGTACGTTTTGGTGAAGCGACCGCAATTCTGGCCGGCGACGGGCTGCAGGCCCTGGCCTTTAGAACGCTTGCGTGCGCGCCGGACGTCGCTGCGCCTGTCCGACTGCGGGCCTTGACCGTGCTCGCGGATGCAGCCGGCTGGTCGGGCATGGTGGGCGGGCAGGCGTTCGACCTGGCGGCCGAAACACGCGGTCTCGGGCTCGACGAGCTGCGGGCGCTGCACGGCGCCAAGACCGGCGCGCTGATTCGCGCATCCGTGCAGATCGGCGCCATGGTGGGCAACCCAGAGCTTACGGCCGAGGCGCTGGCGCAGCTGGATCAGTTCGCCAGCCACGTCGGCCTTGCCTTCCAGGTCATCGATGATGTGCTGGATGTCACCGCCAGTACGGACACGCTCGGCAAGCCCGCAGGCTCGGATCTGAAGGCGGACAAAAGCACCTATCCCGCGCTGCTCGGCGTCGCTGGGGCGCAGGCGTTGGCATCCGATCTGCTGGCGCAGGCGCTGGCGATTCACGGCCGGCTGGAACAGGAGCTGGATCTGCGCCACGACTTGCTGGCCGACCTTGCGCGGCGCAGCGTTCAGCGGACGTTCTGACCCCCTGCGCAACGCCCGGCCGCACTCGAACCCACGCCGCGCTTGTCTCGACCCGCCGCGAACGCGGCCGTCCTCACCCTGCGCCCGTCAGCCGCAACAGCACCGCAAACACGACCCAGGCCAGCGCCCCGGCGAGCAGGTCGTCCAGCATCACGCCAAGCCCCCCGTGGACTTTGCGATCGGCAACGCTGACCGGCCAAGGCTTGAGGATGTCGAAGATGCGGAACAGCAGGAACCCGACCAGCGCGGCCAACGGGTGCGCGGGCGCCCCGAGCAACGTCAGCCATTGCCCCGCGAACTCATCGATGACGATCGACGGATCATCACCCAGCCCGTGGCGCCGCATCGCGCGGGCGGACAGCGCGATCCCCGCGACAAAGGTGATCAGCACCACACCCAGCTGTATCGGCCAGGCCAGATCGGCGAGCAGCCACCACCACACCAGCACCGCGACCGCGCTGCCTGCCGTGCCCGGGGCGCGGGCGACCAGACCGCTGCCAAAGCCGGTAATCAGCAGTATATCGAGGTGCCGAAGCGGGCTTGGCAGATCGCGCAGGCGGCGTACACCTTGCGGCTGCTGCGATGCGTCCGGGCCAGACTGGGTCATAAAAAGTGCTGGTATCCGGTCGCATGGACCGGATGGCCATCCAGGAAGATGCCGGGCGCCGCGACGATGCGGCCGATGCGGTGCGCGGACAGCGCGGCCGGCAGACTCGCGCCAGTGGTGAAACAAAGCTCGTAATCGTCGCCACCCCGAAGCGCCTGCTCAAGCGTTGCGCCGGGCCAGAGCGGAATCTGATCGGACTCGAGCGATGCGCCCACCGGCCCCGACGAAGCGCCCGCACTGGCCACGCACAGATGACCCAGATCCTGCAACAGGCCATCCGACACATCGATGGCCGCGCTGGCGGCGCCGCGCAGCGCGATACCGGCTTCGACGCGGGCCACGGGCATGAAATACCGGCGCGCCAGTGGATCCAGTTCATCCGCATTACCAAAGCGGGACAGAGCACCACGCGCCAGGGCTGCGGCGGCGCCGCCAAGCGCGCCGGTCACCCAGATCTCATCTCCCGGCCGCGCGCCCGAACGCAGTAGGGCACCCTTCGCCGGCACAAAGCCGTGCACGCTGACCGCAATAGCCAGCGGGCCGCGCGCCAGATTGCCGCCGACGATGCGCACGCCAATGTCTTCCGCGGCCCGACGCATGCCGGCCGTCAGCGCCTGCACCCACGACGGACGATCATCCGGCAGATTCAGCGCAACGATGACCCAACCATCCGCCGCCCCCATCGCAGCAAGATCGGAGGCGCTGACCATCAGCGCCCGGTAGCCGATCAGCCAGGGGGCCGCATCGAGCGGAAAGTGCACGCCGCCGACCAACGCGTCGATCGATGACACCACATCACTGTCCGGCGGCGCGGCAACCACTGCCGCATCGTCGCCTGGCCCCACCCGAACGCGTCCGCCTGATGCAACCGGGCCGAGCGTGCGCGTGATGGTGTCGATCAGATCGAATTCGTTCACTGCGCTGCGTGCTCGAGTGCGCGCACATCACGGGCAAGTCGATCAAGCACGCCGTTGATGTAGCGGTAGCTGTCCTCAGCGCCGTAGGTCTTGGCCAGTTCGATGTATTCGTCGATGACCACGCGAAACGGCACATCCATGCGGTGCTCAAGCTCGTGGGCGCCCAATCGCAAGAGCGCAAGCTCGACCTTGTCGAGATCGCTGACCTTGCGATCGAGCAGCGGCGCCAGCTGAGCATCCAGCACCTCGGTTCCGAACACCACACCGCGCAGGACCGCCCGGAAAAATTCCAGATCTGCCTTACGCAGAGCCCCATCCTCGATGAGATCGCGCTCGATGGCGGTTGTTTCGGCGCCGGTCATTTGCCACTGGTACACGGCCTGCAGCAGCGCGCGACGACTTCGCCGACGCGCCCAGGCACCGCTACTGCTCATCGGGCTTGTCCTTCGGTTCTTCGATCACAGGTCATCGTTGCTCGCTTTGTCGTGCAGGGCGGTAGCGCAGACGCAGGTCGGACCCGACCGGCGCGCAGTCCACCAGTGTAACGTCCAGCGCGTCCGCCATGGCGCTGAAGGGCAGCTGGGCCAACGGACGCGCGTCGCTGCCAAGCAGCCGCGGCGCCAGATAGACCAGCAGTTCATCCCAGAGGCCAGTTTCTAGAAACGCCCCGACAAGCCGGGGACCCGCCTCGACCAGCACCTCGTTGCAGCCGCGATCCGCCAGCGCGCGGAGCAGTTCCGACAGGTCGATCCGATCGTCGCCGCAGGCCAGATGTTCGACCTCGGCCAGGGCCGGTACGGCATGACGGGCGTGCGCAAACAAAATCGGGCCGGGGGCTTTCAGCAAGGCGGCATCCGCGGGCACACGCAAGCCGGAATCGACGACTACGCGCAGCGGCTGCCTCAGCACGCCGTCCTGCGCGTAGCGCGCATCTCGAACATTCAGTGACGGATCATCAGCCAGCACGGTGCCGCTGCCCGTGACGATGGCGCAGCTGCGCGCACGCCAGTACTGAACATCGGCTCTGGCCTCGGGTCCGGTGATCCAGCGGCTTTCGCCGGACGCCATCGCGGTGCGCCCATCCAGAGAGGCGGCGACCTTGATGCGCACCCAGGGGCGACCATTGCGAATACGGCTGCGGTAGCCGGCGTTTAGCGCGTGCGCTTCAGGCAATTCGCGCACTTCGGTGACGATTCCCGCCTCTCGCAGACGCGCGAACCCCTGCCCTGACACACGCGCAAACGGATCGCGCATTCCTGCGACAACCCGACGCACGTTGGCTCGGATCAGCGCATCCGCGCACGGCGGCGTGCGGCCATGATGCGCACATGGCTCGAGGCTGACGTATACGGTGGCGCCCGCAGCGTCGCCGCGGGCATCCGCAAGCGCGTTGATCTCGGCATGGGCCTGTCCGGTCCACAGATGCGCTCCGCGCCCGAGCACGCGGCCATCGCGGACAATGAGACAACCCACGCGCGGGTTAGGCGTGCAGGTGAACAGACCGCGCTCGGCCAGCGCCACCGCGGCGCGCAGATACAAGAGATCGGAATCCTGAATCATGGTGGCGGCCAAAAGGGGTCGACGGGCGAGCAGATTACCACGCGCGGACGGACAAGGATTTCAGCCGGCAGCTTCGGTCGGCGCCTTCATCCTTCTACCCCAACCCATCTACCCCAACCCATCTCCCTCAACCACCTGAGGGCGAT
>CAZVMA010000141.1:0-4276 GCA_964628545.1 uncultured Pseudomonadales bacterium
CTGGCATATCGGGACAATCGCCGAGCGCGAACAGTTCGGCGTTGTGCAGCACCGCGCACGCGATGCCGATGCCGAGCACCAGCATCATCTACCCGCGAGGCTTGTAAAGCACACGGCGCCTTGCGTGGCTGATGGCTCCGAGCAGCGCGGGTGATCGCTCGGCATTAGCGGTCGTCACGGTGGGTGTGTGCTCGTTGCCGGCCGTCGTGCTGCTCTGGCCGGCAAGGGCATCGAGCGCCCGGATGGTGCGTCCCGAAATGAAGTGGAACATGGGCACGATGTAGGCGATCAGCACGCTGAAGAACAATGCGGCCAGCTGCTCCTCCGCCAGCTCGGGCGAACTGTCGGGACCGAAAAGTCCCGCGGCCGAAAACAACACCACGAGCGAGAAGAACAGCGCAAAGCCCGTGATCAGCTCTCCAAACCGTCCCGGCGGCACCAGCCAGACCAGCCCGACAGGCCAGAGACGTTCCGCTGCCGATGGGGCGGTTGATTGTTCGAGCGTCATGAAAATTCCCCATCCTGAGCGCGACGGTCCCCAATCAGGGCGCCGCGAAGGCGCGATCAGACAACTGTTTGCTCTGCTGCGAATACCCCCTGCGCGATGGCGCGCGCGACGACGTTCGCTGCGCTGGTGCCGATCGACAGCAAGGAAAGCTGTTTTCTATCAAGGGGTAGTGCGCCAGTACTGATAACGAATAGCAGATCTCCGTCGCCCGGTGTGTGCACCGGGTACAGGGATCGGGCAAAGCCGTCATGCGCCATCACGGCCACGTTCCGGGCCTCCACCTTGGTCAGCACGGCGTCGGTAATGATCACGCCGATCGTGGTGTTCATGCCGGCGGTCGAGTGCCCGGGTTTGACCCTTGGCCGGGCCAGGTCGCTCGGGAGCGGGTTCGGGAGTCCGCGGTTGCCGAACTCGCCGTCGCGCTCGAACACCGCAGCCCAAAAATGATGGGTATCGCCTATGTGCGCGGACCCGGCGGCGTTCACCGCCATGATCGCCATCACCGAGGCGCCGCAAGCAAGTCGCTCTGCCGCAAATCCGAGCCCGCCCGGCCCGCTTGCCGTGGTGGCTCCGTAACCGGCGCCCGCTCGACCCGTCGCCAGCCGCGTGCTGGCTGCCTCGGCCGCCGCGTAGCCCAGTTCCCGGTAAGGAGAGTAGCGGCCCCAGTTCTTGTCGCCGCCATTGTTAAGGTCGAAGAGGATGGCGGCCGGCACGATGGGTATCCGCAGACCGACGACCGGATAGCCGCGGTCATGATCGCGCAACCAGGCCTGTAGGCCCGTGGCAGCATCCAGCCCGAAGGCGGAGCCACCCGAAAGCGCGATCCCGTCGATGTGCTGGACGGCCTGCTCGGGCGCCAACAGGTCGCTTTCCCGTGTGCCTGGAGACCCGCCGACAACGGCGATGCTGGCGATGGCGGATCGATCCGGAATGATGACCGTGACCCCGGAACGGAGCTTTTCATCGACCGCGTTGCCCACTCGAATGCCGGCAATCGGCAGGTCGATCAACCTCATGCAGAGGCCGGAGCACCGGTTCGGGCGACCACAGGCTCGAGGGCGTCCAGCCAGCGTCCGATGCTGTCCTCGCTGTCCTGGGGCAGCAGGGGAATCAGGCGGTGTACACCGATCGCCGAGAAGGCGTCGACGGTGGCTGGATCCAGCCGCACGCGGGGTGAGAGGCTGATTTCGAGCGGCCCGAGCTCGGCTGGCCTGGGTAGTTCCGCCAGCAAACGCCGCAGCCGCTCGAGGACCGCTGCGGTCTGGTCGATATCGAGCGCGAAGCCATACCAGCCCTGCGCCTTCAGCACCGTTCGACGCAGCGCGGCGTCGCTGGTGCCGCCGATCACCACCGGCGGGCCGCCGGCCTGAATCGGGCGCGGCTGCGCCTGGATATTGCTGAAGCTGGTGAAGCGGCCGCGGAAACTGGGGTGGGGCTGATTCCAGAGCGCCCGCATGGCGTCGATCGCTTCGTCCGTTCGCGCGCCGCGCTCTTCGAACGGAATGCCCAGCGCGCGGAATTCCTGATGCAGATAGCCGGCGCCGATGCCGAGGATCAGCCGCCCGCCGCTGACCACGTCGAGGCTGGCCATCTCCTTCGCCAGCACCACCGGGTTGCGCTGCGCGATCAGCACGATGCCCGTGCCCAGCCGGATACGCGCCGTGACGGCCGCGAGATAGGCGAGCCCGGTCGACGGGTGCAGCATGGGGAAATCGGGTTCGGCAGGCGAGGGCGCCTGGCGTGGTTCCGGCAGCACCACGTGTTCGCCGGTCCAGAGCGATTCGAAGCCGGCGGCCTCGGCGCGGCGCGCGAGGCGCGCCGCAATGCCGGGATCAGCGCAGACACCGGAGCAGACACCGAACAAACCGAACTTCATCCTGCCTGCTCCCGTCGATCGATGCCGGTCACTCGGGTAGGCCGAGCACGCGCTTCGCCACGATATTGGCCTGAATCTCGTTGCTGCCGCCGTAGATGGTGGTGGCCTTGGTATGCAGCCACTCCTCGGTGGCCTGCAGTTCGTCCGCCGAGAAACCATGGCCCTCGACCCCGAGACCGCGTGTACCCATCAGCGTGCGCCGCAGATCGGCAGCATCCTGCTGGATGGCGGCGCCCACGATCTTGAAGATCGATGTGGTTTCACCGGGCGTGCCGGACCGGTTTTCCTCATTCGCGCGTTCGGCGGTCAGCTGGAACGCGGCTCGGTGCATGTTGAAGCGAATGATCGTGTTGCGCATGGCGGGATCCGCGATGCGGCCGTTGTCTTCGCCAACGTATTCCTTGGCCAGATTGGCGAGGGCGGTGCCGGCGTTGCCGCGCCGCGCGCCGCCGGACAGCCCGCCGATGCCGGAGCGCTCGTGCTGCAGCAGGCGCTTGCCCACCGTCCAGCCCTTGTTCAGCTCGCCGACGAGATCTTCCTTGCGCGCGATCGCATTGTCGAAGAACGTTTCGCAGAACGGCGAGGTGCCCGAGATCAGCCGGATCGGCTTCACGGTGACGCCGGGCTGGTCCATGGTCAGCAGCACGAAGCTGATGCCGTCATGTTTGGGGCCGTCGAAATTGGTGCGCACAAGCGCGAACATCCAGTCGGCGCTGATACCGCCGGACGTCCAGATTTTCTGTCCGTTGATGACAAAGTGATCGCCGTGGTCGTCGGCCCGCGTCTTCAGCGACGCGAGGTCGGAACCAGCGTTCGGCTCGGAGTAGCCCTGACACCACTGCACTTCACCGCGCACGATTTTCGGCAGATGGCGGGCCTTCTGCTCGTCCGTGCCGAACTCTAGCAGCGTCGGGCCGATCATGCTGAGACCCATGCCGACCAGCGGCGACCGCGCCTTGATGTTGGCCATTTCTTCGTACAGCACCCGCGCCTCGCGCGGGGTGAGACCGCCACCGCCGTAAGCCTTAGGCCATGTGGGCGCGGTGAAGCCGCGCTCGGCACAGCGCTCGAGCCACAGTTTCAGATCGGTCGGCAGCGTGATCTTGGTGCTGCCGGTCGCCATCTGGCCGGGGCCGCGCGCGCCCGCCGGGCAGTTGTCGGCCAGCCATGCAGCGACTTCGCGGCGGAATTCGGTGAGTTCGGACATCAGCGTGACTCCAGCTGTAACAGGCCGACTTTACTGGGATACCCCCAGGCGGGCAACGGGACGCGGGCCATTGGAAGCGGGCGTCAGAACGCCAGCCGCAGCACGCTTTCGGCCACGCAGGCCGGTTTGTCCTGTCCCTGTACCTCCACGGTCAGCTCGTTCACGATCTCGAGCATCGAGCCCTTGATCTCGACGGATTTCAGTTTGCCGCTGGTGCGAATGAACGCGCCCACCGCAACGGGGCTCGGAAACCGAACCTTGTTCCAGCCGTAGTTGATACCGGCCTTCATGCCGGGCAGGGCCGGCAGGCCGACGCCGGCGCCGCCGGGCAGAAAGCTCATGATCGACATCGTCAGCTGACCATGGGCGATTGCGCGGCCGAAGGGGCCGGTCTTGGCGCGCTCGGGATCAACGTGAATGAACTGTCGATCCAGGGTGGCCTCGGCGAACTGGTTGACCCGGTCCTGGGTGATCTCAAACCAGTCGGTTGGCGCGGTCGCTACGTCGATGCGTGCGGACAACGTTTGGTAGGCGGATTGAATGGCGTCGGACATCGTCTCTGCTCCCGGGCCTGCTTGGCCCTTGCGGTTATGGTTGAGCTGATTGGGGGTAGTCTCAGGGCCGCATCTGGTAAGCGGCCGTGCGCATTTCTTCCGACAGCGGCAGCATGGCGCCCAGATACTGG
>CAZVMA010000141.1:4286-6770 GCA_964628545.1 uncultured Pseudomonadales bacterium
CATGAACACGCCGAAGAAATCCTCGTCCGGATCGACGAAGAAATAGGTGCTTGCGGCGCCGGCCCAGCCGAGTTCGCCCGCGCCGGTCAGCGCCATCGCCTTGCCCACGTCCATCATCACCCGCACGCCGAGGCCCCAGCCGTAGCCCGGCAGCGCATTCATGCCGATGGTCAGCGGCAGCTGATCGGCAGGGATGCGGTTGGCCCGCATCATCTCGAGGGTCTTGCGCCCCAGCAGGATCTCGCCCGCCTTAGTCTTGCCGGTGATCAGCATGCGCGCGAACTGTGCATAGTCCGCGGTGGTGGAAAACAGCCCGTGTCCGCCGCGCCGGAAGTTCGGGTTGTCCGCGGGGTACATCTCGTCCACGTTCGCGTACTTGAGCTCCTGCGGAGTGGGGATCAGGGGCGCGAACTCGCTGATATCGCTGACGCCGAACATGGGCAGCAGCCGGTCGCGCTTGTTTTCCGGGACGTGGAATGCGGTATCGCCCATGCCGAGCGGGCCGAACAGGTTGCGCTCGAGCAAGACGTCGAGCGATTCGCCGGTCGCTCGCTCGCACACGTGCGCCAACACGTCGACGGCGACGCTATAGCGGAATCGGCTGCCGGGCTGGAACGCCAGCGGCACGCCGGCCAGACGTTCCATCATGGTCTCGAGCGAGCAGCGGCCGTCGCTGCTGATCGCGTGCTGCTGATACAGGGGCGCGATGTGGCAGCCGGTGATGAATTCGTAGGTGAAGCCCGCCCGGTGCGTGATCAGGTCTTCCACCAGAATCGGTCGCACGGCAGGGCGCAGCGAGCCGTCTGCCTCGAGGACCATCATGTTGGCAAACGCCGGGTTGTAGATCGACACCGGGTCGAACAACCGCAGCTTGCCCTGCTCCATCAACATCAGTGCCAGCACGGACACGATGGGTTTGGTCATGGAGTAGATGCGGTAGATAGCGCTGTCTGGTAGCGGCGTGCCGGCGAGCGCGTCGGCGTGTCCGGAGCGCCCACTGGCGAGCACCTGCCCATGGTGCTCGACGTGCCATTCGATACCGCTGAACTTGCGTCCGCCGGTGTAACGCGCGGCGACCTGCGCGATGCGATCATGTCTGCTCATCCTGCATTCCCCTATTCAAGCCCCGACTCAAAAGCTGCGTGCACGGGAGTGTGCGGCCGCGTGGTCATCGCCATCAGCTCGGTGTTCCCTTCGTCAGCGTTGCGCTCGACCCGAACTGGTTGATCAGCGACTGCTGTCGGCGTCGGCTGATCGGTACTTCCAGACCGTTAGACAGGGTCAGCATGCAGCGCGGGCCCCGTCTTCGCAGCGTCCGCACATGCTCGTTCGCCACCCACCACGAACGATGCACCAGTTGCCCGCCGGCGCCGCCATGTGCCGCAACGTCCTTCAGTGCCCCCAGTATGAGAGCCTCGCCGCGCGTCGTGTAGACCCGGACGTACTGAAGTTCCGAACGCGCCGCGATCAGGTCGGTTCCCAGAGCCGACGGCAGCCGCGCCAAGCAACCATCGGCAGCCGACACCGAGCCGGAGGATTGGTCGCCAAGGGCTGGTTTTTGCGGTACCTGATCGTTGTGCGGGTCGGCAACAAAGCGCTTGGCGTCCGCGTGCGCTGGCTCGGGTGAAGCGCTGCGCCGCCGGTTGCACAAGGCCGGCAAGCCGAGCAGCAGCGCAACCGCGAGGCTGGGGCCTACAACCACCACCCATTCCTCGACGAATGCGGTTGACCAGGAGGCTGATAACAGGTGGTCGGTCATCATGGGCGCACCGGAACGACCCGATTGTCGGGCCTCGGCCTGCAACAGCGGTGGGTCATCGCTGGTCACGCCGCGAGCCAGCAGCGCCTGGTCAACGCCAAGGGAAACCGGTGTCAGCAGCAGCGAGGTCAGTAGGCCGGCGGTTGCCAGCAGGGCCAGGTCCGGCCAGCGCGTGGTCGGCCGCCAGCGCGACAGCCGGATGACGCAGATGCGCAGCAGCGTGAGACCAATCAGCAGATGCAGACTCCAGGCGGCGGCGATCAAGGGCACCGAACTCTGCAACCCCAGGTCGCCGCCGACGGCGATGAACGCCGTCAGCAGCAACACGCCGACCGCGACCAGATAGGACGGATCAAGGAAATCGAACCGCTGGTTCATGGATTCGACCGCTGCTTCATCTCTTGGGGAAGGTTGTGTCATCGCGCTTTAGATTGCTCGGCAGGGAGGGGCAGGCGGCTTAGGCCCAAGGTTGTCGCTGTAATCTTGACATTGGAAACATGATCATGAAAGACGAGAAAATCTGTTCCTCCGCGACGCAACGATCGCGCATTCTGCTGGCGCTGGTTTCGGCCCTGCTTGCAGCGCCAGCCCATGCCGAGGCATCGAGCGATCAGGCGCTGGTCCCGCTGCCGTCGATTCTGGATTTTTCCGGCGGCGACGGATTTGGGATCGCCCTCGGCGCCGGGGTTGAGTACGAGGGCGCTTACGACGGCGCGGACGAAACC
>CAZVMA010000142.1:0-6746 GCA_964628545.1 uncultured Pseudomonadales bacterium
ATTATGTTTACATCCCTTTGGGGGGACGTACCCACCGACCCTACAGAAACCTGTTTATTGTCTGGGCGCTGACTGGGTTTTGGCACGGACCGAGTTGGAACTTCATGCTGTGGGGGCTTTACTTTGGTGTTTGGATTGCGATCGAACGCATCTTCCTAAGCCGACTCCTTGATAAGCTCCCATCGCTGTTTGGGCATGTCTACCTGTTATTGATTGTGACGCTGGGCTGGGCGTTGTTTTACTTTACAGATTTGCACCAATTAAAAGAGTTTCTGATGATTTTGTTTGCCGTCAATGATGCGCCGCTGTTAGGTCAGGAAACGATCTCAGACCTTCAAGCCCATTCTCTTTGGCTGCCGCTCGCGTTGATCGCCTGCACACCGATCGCGCGCGCAATCATCAGGAGGCCCCGCAGGAAGATCTGGTTGCCCATATTGCGATCAATGTTCAGCACGAACGACGCGTCGATCTTCACATAGTCGACGCCAAGCTCGTAGAGCTGCGCACTGCGGGCGACCTGATGGCCCATGTGCTCGATACCGATACGGCAGCCAAGCGGCTTCAGGCGCGCACAGAACGCTCGAAACAGCTCGAAATGCTGGAACACTCCGGCTTCCGGCACCTCAATCCAGAGTCGGCTCGCCAACGCGGGTTCAGCGGCCAGCGTTGCTGCGATCTGGGCAGACGGCACCTCGTGCAGGGACTGCACCGAGAGATTGATACAGAGCGTGGCGACGCTGCCGTCGCGCAGGTTATCGAGCGCTAACGCCAGGACCTGCTGATCAAATCGCGCCAGGTCGCCAAATCGAGCGATCCAGGGCAAGAACTCGCGAGCCGAGAGCCACTCGCCTTCATCGTCCAGGCGCATGCGAGCCACACCTTCGCGATGCAGCAGTCGTCCAGTAGGTCCGCTAACAGGATAGTCGACCAGCCGCACTCGCGACTGGGCCAGCGCCGCCTCAATACGGTGACGCCACTCATCGGGACTGGTCCTGCGCATCAGCGAGGGCAGCGGTGCCTCTGCCGGCAGCATTAGAACCGCTTCGGGTCCGACGCCGTCGACGCCTGCGAGTGCGGCATCGGCTCGCGAAAGAATCGCGTTCAGCGGCTCGCCGTAGTGAAAGACCGTGCCCGCCAGGCGCAGCCGCAGGGTGTCCTGGAGATCCAGTTCTGCAGCAATCTGTTGCAGCATCTGCCTGATCCGGCGCGCCAAGCCCTCGGGGTCGTCTTCGGTCAGCACGAGAAGACAAAACTCGGAGCCGTTCAGACGACCGACCAGGCGCTCTGATGCCTGTATCGGCACCGCGCGCAGCCCATCTACCCATCGCTTCAGCAAAACATCCATCACCGGCCAACCATGCGTTCGGTTGAGCGCCTGCAGGTCCAACACGCGGACGATCACCAACGCACCGCGGGCCGCCGCGTCATCGCGACCCAGCAGCGCACGCACGCGCGCAACGAAATGTTCGCGGTTGTAGGCGCCGGTCAGGGCGTCGTGATGGGTTTGCCGCAGCAGTTGGTCGAGACGCTGCGACTCCTCGTTCAGCATGGCCCGCACCCGGCCGACCAAATGATTCATGGCACGGGTGACCTGGCCGAATTCCGCCGTGCCCGGCTCGTCCATGATTACGAACCGACGCTCGCCAATGGCCTGCGCCTGCACCACCACGCGCTCGAGTGGTCGCAGCAATACCCGCAGCAACAACGTTCCAAGAGCCCCAGCCGCGGCCGCCGCCAGCCCAAACCACGCCAGCAATCGCAAGGTGCCCTGCCAGAGCGATTGGTACGCGTATCCCACATGACTTGCGACGGTGAGTGTGCCGAGCTGGCGCCAACCATTCTGAACCTGCGCAACACCAGCCGTTGCGGTCAGTGGCAACAGGGTCTGAAACCAGGTGGGCGCGGTATCGATGGGTAGCGAGGACTTTAGGTCGACCAGCACGACCCCGTCCGGGGCGAGCAACGTCATCGTCCGATAATGACCGGTGTCGAATTGAGCCGCGAGACTGAGCTCTAGCGCGACAGGATCATCTGCATACTGCGTCAGAGTAGCGGCGAGGGCAGACGCCGTGTCCGCGTTCTTGACCGAGATCTGGGTTTCCAGATACGCGCGCGCAGCCCATGCACTGATCAGGGCACTGCCGCTGAACGACACCAGCATCAGCAACACGATCGCGAACCAGAGCCGCAGCTTCAGCGACATGGACGGGTACCGATGATGACGTCCTTGTGGCGCAACTGGCGCAGCATATCGACACCCGTTGTTTCAAGGCGCTGTCGGTCGACGCCCAGCTCCGCCGCAAGCGCAGCCAGGTGCTCTTGTCCCGAGCGCTCCGGATGCTCCGACAGGCCCTGTATCAGACGGCATAGCGGGGGATTGATCTCGTTGAAAGACACGTCATCGCTGCGGTTACGCAATACCAGCAGACAGGTCGGCGTCGCTGGTGGACGCTCGCCTTCGAATCCCGGCCCAATGCGATGCACCGGCCACGCGTATGCCAGCGCCACCGCAACTGGCGACACCACGGGCGCATCCAGCAGCAGATCGCCGAAGGGTTCTTCCGCCGCCGGCCACCGATAGGGATCGATGGCGAGCGCTGTTTCGATCCACTCATAGTGCATCAATTCCAACAGGAACGGTGGGTACGTTGCGCCCAACCCATGGCCATCGCCCAGGTAGCGCAGGAACTCTTCCGACACGGCCGTGAACAGAGGCGTGGTACAACGATGATCGCGTATAAAATCGGCGATCAGCGACTGCCAGCGCGCCGCACCCAGCGTCTTCCGCGTCACGGGAAAGTTGTTACCAAGCAAGCCAACGAGACTGTTCAGCACCAGCTCGCGATAGACCGTTGCGCGTCGGGCCGAAACCCCGGGCGGCGGTGCATGCTGCTCCGGATCGCGAACATGCAGGGGCAGCGCGCGCAGCTGCTGCATCAGTTCGGGGTCTGGAACCGAGTGCTGGGCCGTATCAGTCACGGTTCGAGAACTGTCGCGTGTGATTGATGGCGGCTCTGGCTGACCCGTATGCGCGCAACCTCATCCAGAAGCCGCGCAAACGGCGGAAAGTTGAAATCGCGCTCGAGCAGCGTAGGGCGAACACCAACGCGGGCATAGGTGTACTCGAGCAAAGACCAAACATCGTCCGCTACCGCCGCCCCGTGAGTATCGATTTTCAGATCCGGCGACTCGTCGTAATGCCCCGCGACATGAATGCCAACGACGCGCGCGGCCGGCACGCCATCGATAAACGCGCGCGGGTCGTAGCCAAAATTGACGCTGTTGACGAAGACGTTGTTCACGTCCAGCAACAGGTCGCAGTCGGCCTCTCCCAGTACCGCATTCACGAATTGCAGCTCCGAGAGCGACTGAAAAGGTGCGGCGTAGTACGACACGTTTTCCACCGCGATACGCCGGCCCAACGCATCCTGAACCGCGCGAATCCGGGCGGCAACGTGCCGCACCGCCGCTTCGGTGAACGGAATCGGCAGCAGGTCGTACAGGTAGCCCGCGTCGCCGCAGTAGCTCAGGTGATCGCTGTACAAAGCCACCCGATGCGTCTCCAGAAATGTCCGCAATTGGCCGAGAAACACGGGGTCGAGGGGCTGAAAACCGCCAAGCGACAAGGACAACCCGTGACAGGCTATGGGCTTGCGCGCCGCCACCTCCGCGAAGACATCGCCCAATCGACCGCCGACGTTGATCCAGTTTTCCGGGGCGCACTCGAGGAAGTCAAACGCCTGCGGCTCGGCCGACCGGGTCTCCTGCAGCAGGGCGCGTCGCAGTCCCAGACCGGCTGATGCGGCTGGCAGCCGGCTCGCGCTCACGCGCCCGACACCACGTCCAGCACGCGCAACCCGCGCTGCACGGGCAACGAACGCTGCCCGTCAGGCACTACCGCACTTGCCCTCGCCGCACTTGCCCTCGCCACACTTGCCCTCGCCGCCCTTGTCTTCAGCGCTATTGTCTTCGCCGCAATTGCCCTCTGCGGGGGCCGCGTCCTCACCGTCGGCCAGCAGATAGCCCTGGCTCAGTTCGGTCATCTCGAAGGTGAGCGCTGCCGCATCCTCATCAGCCACGGCGACCTGTGCCGCCATCAGCGAGCCCAGCACGGCAGCACCCAGTACCAGCGACCCTGTTCTGAGATTTTTCACAACGTCTTCCTCACGAATCAGTAGTTCAACCAAATAGCGACGGCAGCGTATCCGCGCCTGCCAGGCCATGTTCCCGAACCCACCGGCGCGACACAAGGCTCGTGTCCGATGAGTTTGCGGGATTCTCGCCCGACGCGCGTGCACGGCTCGTGCATGACACTCTGGCCACCCTGCACGCCAGCCCCTTCATCCGGCACCCCAACCCGCTCAAGCCAAACGCAGAGAAACCCCCTAGAATCCTCCGCAATCGCCGCGCCTTACCGCGCAGTCGCTTTAGCCTAAGGCCCAAGCCCGGGGAACCACTGCCGAATGAAAACCGCTGCCAGACTGCTGCTGTTCATCGCCGCATCCCTCGCCTACACGGCCTTCGGGATCGCGGCGGATACCAACAGCACCACATCGGCGGCAGCAAGCCTGCCGGCCGTCGCGCGCGCTGCCGTCGAGCAAAACCCAGAGATCAGGGCTGCGGTTAACGATTATCTGGCCGCTTTGGCCCGCGCCGACGCCGCTCGGGGCGGTTACCTGCCGCGCATCGATATCGAGGCCGGCATCGGCCGCGCGCGCATCGACGATCCGCGCTTTCCCGCCGATGACTTCAGTCAGGACCGGGTTTCGGTGGTGCTGACTCAGATGCTTTATGACGGCTTCACCACGCGCAACACGGTGCGGTCGCTAGATCACGCAGCGCGCTCACGCTTCTTTCAGGTCTGGGCGACCTCAGAGCGCATTACCGGCGAGGTGGCTCGGGCCTACCTCGATGTGCTACGCCAGCGTGCCTTCGTGGAGCTGTCGAAGGACAACTATGCCACCCATCGCCTGATTTACGAGCAGATCGAGCGGCGGGTGCTGTCGGGCGTCAGCCGGCGGGTCGATCTGGACCAGGCCTACGGCCGCCTGGCGCTAGCCGAGTCGAATCTGCTGACCGACATCACCAACCTGCACGACGTCAGCCGCCGCTACCAGCGGGTTGTCGGCGCAACGCCGCCGGAGGCACTGGCAGAGCCCGATCTGCGCGACGGTCTGCTGCCCGACACCTTGCGCGCAACGCTGGAGACATCATTCCAGCAAAGCCCCGAGCTGAAGTCCGCGCAGGCAACAGAGCAATCCGCCGATCGAGCGGCCGCCGCCCAGCGCGGCGCATTTCAGCCGCGGCTTGATCTGCGCGCCCGGCAGGATACCTGGCACGATCGCGAGGGTATTTCCGGCCGCTACCAGGACGCCGTGGTCGAGCTTGTGCTCACCTACAACCTGTATCGGGGCGGCAGCGACAGCGCAGAGCGTCGACGCCTGCTGGCGGAAGCGGCGCAGGCCGAGGAGCTGCGGGAACTGACGTGCCGCAACATCCGCCAGGAGATCGGCATTGCCTACAACGAAATGCAGGCGCTGGCTGAGCAGCTGACGTACCTGGATCGGCACCGTCAGTCGATCGGCCGCGCGCGCGAGGCGTACCGCCGACAGTTCGATATCGGGCAGCGCACGCTGCTGGACATGCTGGACACCGAGAACGAGTACTACGAGGCAGAGCGCGCATGGGTAACGGCGCAGCGTCAACGCGACGTGGCCTACACCGAAACGCTGGCCGGCATGGGCGCCTTGGTGGAAGCGCTAGAGCTGGGCGACGCACTGACCGCTCTCGAAGCACCCGAGCAACCCGACGAGGGTGAAGCGCCGCCGCTGTGCGCGCCGGAATCCCCGTTCACGCCGACAGTGGACAAGGACGGCATCTACGCTGAAATGCTCGAGCGTCGACCCGAACTGGGCCGGTACGACGGCAGCACGATGCCAGACGCCAGGCCGGACAGAGCCTCCAACGCACAAGCGAGCCCGGCAGCGTCAGCCGACAAAGAGCCGGGCGACAGGTCGGAAGACTCATCCGGCCCGGACGGCTACTACCGGCTCGGCGGGGACGGCCCGCAGACCCTGTGGTCGATCGCTTTCGGCAACCGGCCGGCGCCCACGGTCACCGTCGAGCAGACCATGGTCGCCATCCTGAGGCTGAACCCCGACGCCTTCGTCGAGGGCAATCTCAACCGCATCCGCGCCGGCAGCCGGCTGAAGCTACCCACCGAAGAGGACGCGCTGGCCATCGACGCAGAAGAGGCCAAAGCCTTGGTTCGCGCGCAGACCGTCGACTGGCGCAAGGTGGGCTGGTAGCGCGGGGGTTACACCCGCGCTCACCGGCGTCCGAATGCGCCCCAGAAGGCCTCGATGATCAAGGCCGCACGCAGATCACCCATGGTGCCGTTGCCCATACGGTTCATGACGTAGGCCAGACATACCCGCGCATCCGCATCGGCCACCACCAGCGAACCACCCCACCCGCCCCAGAACGCGGTACGCGGATTCGGGCCGAGCGGCAGCCCGGGCAGCGGCAGGCCATAACCCAGCCCGAAGCGCAGGGGCGCGCCCAGCACCAGATCCGGGCCGGACAGCTGCTCCTCGAACACACGGGCTGCCCCCGCTGCTGAGAGAATTCGTCGCCCACCCACCTCACCCCCGCAGGCAATCAGCGACTGCACCGCGGCTACAGACCGGGCATTGCCGTGGCCGTTGGCCGCTGGTATCTCCGCGCGCCGCCATCCGACGGTGCGG
>CAZVMA010000143.1:0-6740 GCA_964628545.1 uncultured Pseudomonadales bacterium
GCCTGGCGGATTGGGGCTTGCGGTGGTGTTGGTGGGCACGCTTCTGGCCGCGAGCACCGGCATCGTCGGCGCAACTGTCGTCACCATGGGGCTGATTTCGCTGCCCGTCATGCTGAAGCAGGGCTATGACCAGCGCTTCGCCACCGGTGTCATCAGCGCCACGGGTACGCTTGGCCAGATCATTCCCCCCTCGATCGCCCTGGTGCTGCTCGGCGACGTACTGGGCAACGCGTACCAGCGGGCGCAGCTGAGCCAGGGCGTGCTGGCCCCGAAAACCGTGTCGGTAGGCGACCTCTTTGCGGGCGCCATCATCCCCGGACTCATGCTCGTCGGTCTGTATCTGCTGTACCTGCTTTGGGTCGCGGTGACGTCACCCGAACGCACGCCGCCAGCCGACATGGGTCCGGCACGACCGTCCCTGGGAACGCTGCTGCGCGGTCTGTTTCCGCCGCTGTTCCTGATCGTCGCGGTGTTGGGCTCGATCGTGGGTGGCCTGGCAACCCCGACGGAGGCGGCGGGTGTCGGCGCAGCCGGGGCGCTGCTGCTGGCATTCGCCTATGGCGCCATGAACTGGCAGGTCCTGCGCGAAGTGTCCGAATCCACCCTGAAGACCACCGCGATGGTCTTTTTCATTCTGATCGGCGCCTCGCTGTTTTCTCTGGTGTTCCGCGGCTACGGCGGCGAGGAACTGGTACACAGCTGGTTTAGCAACATGCCGGGTGGAGTCTGGGGCGCGCTTGCCATTGTCATGCTGGTGATCTTCCTGCTCGGCTTCATGCTCGACTTCATCGAAATCGTCTTTGTCGTGGTGCCGATCGTGGGGCCGGTGCTGCTCGCGATGGGCGTCGACCCGATCTGGCTCGGGGTGCTGATCGCCGTGAACCTGCAAACGTCGTTTCTGACGCCGCCGTTCGGGTTCGCGCTGTTCTATTTACGCGGCGTCACCCCACCGGAAATCCCGACCAGCGACATGTACCGCGGCATCATTCCGTTCGTGAGCATCCAGCTGTTGCTGCTGTTGCTGGTGGTGCTATGGCCCTCCCTCGCAACATGGCTGCCGAACCTGCTGTATCACTGATCGACACCGTCCCTGCTGCCGGGACGGCTGGAGAGGCGGACTGCTGGCGAGGCTAACCGGCCCAGCGCGGATCGCGCTTTTCCAGAAAGGCAGCGACACCCTCGGCGTAATCCGGTTCCCGCATCATCTGCCGGAGCAGCCCTTCCGAGTCTTCCACCGAAGCCGCCACATCGCGATGCAGGTCGCGATAGATCTGCCAGCGCGTTTGCCGAAGTGAGCCCGGCGCGACACGGCGCAGCAGGTCGCGCGCGTAGTCGAGCGTCCGGTCCAGCACCTCGTCCGCGGGCCAGACCGCATTGACCAGACCCATGGCAAGCGCCTCCTCGGCGAGGAACGAACGACTGGACAGCAGCAGTTCGTTGGCCCGGGTGAGGCCGATCATCCGCGGGAGCAACCAGGACAGTCCGTATTCGGCCGGGAGGTTCAGCTTGCCGTGGGCGGTCGTGAACTTCGCGCCCGCAGCCGCAAAGCGCAGGTCGGCAAAGCACGCCAGCGCCAGACCCACGCCGGCAGCGGGGCCGTTCATCGCCGCCAGCACCGGTTTCGAGAGCCCGAAGTGGTAGGCAAAGCTGGCGTCGAACTCCGGCTGAGTGCCGTACCCAGCGCGTTCGAGCTCGGCCGGGGTACCCGGGTCGTAGCCGCCCTTGCGCACGTGCCCGGCCAACGCCTCGGCGTCGCCCCCCACGCAAAACCCCCGCCCTCGGCCGGTGATGACGATGGCGCGGACTGTCGGATCGGCCTCCGCCCGCGCCAGGCACCACCGATACTCGGCGTGCATGCGCCCGGTCCAGGCGTTCATGCGCTGTGGGCGATTGAGCGCGATGACGGCAATAGCGCCATCCTGCTCGTACTCGGTCGCCTTAAGCTCCATGGCCCGCGGTACACCAGCGTCCGGCTACGGCGCGCCAGTCGCCGGTGTGGTACCGGACGGAGCCGACACCGGCGGGGTGCGCGCGTTGATGTAGGCCTGCTCCGAAACCGCGTGATACGCCTCGACCTGCTTCAGGAACTGCATGTAGGACGCGTACACGCGCCGCGAGAGATCATCCTGCTGCGCGGACGCTTCGATCACGGGGCCCGAAAGCTCGCGCAACCGGTTGATCACGTCGTCCGGCAGCCGACGGAGCTGCACGCCGTGCTCTTTGACCAGCGTTTCCAGCGCCGCGGTATTGCGCACCGTGAACTCCGACAGCATGTCGTCGTTGATCATGCGGGCCGACGTTTCGAGCATCAGCTGCAGGTCTGGCGGCAGCGAATCCCAGGCCGCCTTGTTGACCAGCGCTTCCATGGTGGGGCCCGGCTCATGCCAGCCCGGATAGTAGTAATACTTGGCGACCGTATGGAGGCCCAGCGCCAGGTCATTGTAGGGGCCAACCCATTCGGTGGCGTCGATCACGCCGGTTTGCAGCGAGGTGAAAATCTCCCCAGCCGGCAGGGCAACCGGCACGCCGCCCGCTTTCTCGAGCACTTCACCACCCAGGCCGGGGATGCGCATCTTCAGGCCCTTCAGGTCGTTGATGGAGTTGATCTCCTTGTTGAACCAGCCCGCCATCTGGACACCCGAGTTGCCGGACGCGATCGGCACAATGCCGAATGGCGCATAGACCTCGCGCCACAGCGCCATGCCGCCGCCGTACTGCAGCCAACCGTTCATCTCCTGCGCCGTCATGCCGAAGGGCACGGTGGAGAACATAGCCGCCACCGGGATCTTGCCGCGCCAGTAGTACGCCGCCCCGTGGCCGAGCTCGGCCGTGCCTTGCGACACCGCGTCGAACACCTCGAACGGACCGACCAGCTCGCCGGCGCCATAAACGCGGATATCCAGCCGCCCGTTGCTCATCACCCGAAGCTGCTCGGCCATGCGCTCCGGCGCGGTACCCAGCGCCGGCAGGTTCTTTGGCCAGGTGGTGATCATCTTCCAGCGATAGACTTTGCCGGTATCCACCGGCGCTGCAGCGGCATCGCCTGCGGAAGCGTCACCGCCGCCCGGGCCACATCCTGCCAGCGCCGCCACCGCAACAAAAACCATTGCGCACCCTGCCACGAACTTCATGTGACTCCCCTAATCCAATTGCTGAAGATTGGCGTACCCGATCATGAGCCATTTCGCGCCTGCCTGCGCGAAGTTGATCTGCACGCGCGCCCGGTCGCCAGTGCCCTCGCTTTGCAGCACGACCCCCTCGCCGAAGGTGGCATGCCGGACGCGTTGCCCCAACCTGAGCCCGGGGACCGTGCTCTCGACCAGCCGCTGGGTCGCGGTGGGCGTGCCGTAGGGGCGTGACACCCCGCCGCCGAGCCGCACTTCCTGCACCAGCGCGGCGGGAATCTCCTGCACGAAGCGCGATGGACGGTTATAGGTGTCGTTGCCGTGTAGGCGCCGCGTCTCGGCGTACGAGAGATACAGCTGGCGCATCGCCCGGGTAATGCCCACGTAACAGAGGCGCCGCTCTTCCTCGATGCGGCCAGGGTCTTCCGCCGACATCCGGTGCGGGAACAAACCTTCCTCCATGCCCGACAGGAACACGAGCGGAAACTCGAGCCCCTTGGCTGAATGCAGGGTCATCATCTGCACGCTGGCCCCCGACTCGGACTGGCGTTCCCCGCTGTCGAGCGAAGCCTGATCAAGAAACTCCGCCAGCGTGGTGGTCCGTTCCGGTCGGCTGTCTTCGAACGGAAACGTGAGCTCGCCGCTGAACTGCCGGCACGCACTGACTAACTCCTCGAGATTTTCCTTGCGGGCCAGGCCACGCTCGCCGCGCTCGCTCAGGTGAAAGTCGACGAGCCCGGTGACGGTAATGCAGCGCTCGGCCAGCTCGTGCAGCGGCAATGCGGCCGCTGCGTCGCCCAGGCCGTCGACCAGCCGCAGGAATTCGGCGAGCTTGTCCGCCATGCGAGCCGTGACCCGACGCTCGGTTATCGCCAGCCGGGTGGCATGCCACAGCGAGCAGCCGCTGGCCCGGGCGAGCTCGCGCAAACCCTCCAGCGTCTTGTCGCCAATGCCGCGGGTCGGCGTATTGATGACCCGCTCGAATGCCGGATCCGAATGCCGATCGAGCGCGAGCCGCAAATAGGCGAGAGCATTCTTGATCTCTACGCGCTCGAAGAACCGCAACCCGCCATAGATGCGGTACGGAATCTGGGCCCGCAGCAGGGCTTCTTCCAGCACCCGCGACTGGGCGTTGGAGCGATACAGAATCGCCACCTCATCCGGCGACCCGCCGCCAGCCACCCAGTCGCTGATGCGGTCGGCGATGAAGCGCGCTTCATCGACATCGTTGTAGCCGGCATACAGGCGAATCGGCTCGCCCTCGCGGCCGTCGGTCCAGAGCTCCTTACCGAGGCGCTCGGCGTTGTGGGCGATCAGCGCGTTGGCGGCGCCCAGAATGTTGCCCGTCGAGCGATAGTTCTGCTCGAGTCGAACCACCGCGGTGTCGGCGAAATCGCTGGTGAAGCGCTGGATGTGTTCGATGCGGGCGCCGCGCCAGCCGTAGATGGACTGGTCGTCGTCGCCGACCGCCATGACCTTACCCGTGCGCCCTGCCAGCACCCGCAACCACGCGTACTGAATGCCGTTGGTGTCCTGGAACTCGTCCACCAGCAGCTGCCCGAACCGGCCCTGATAATGCGCGAGCAGCAGCGGCTGCTCGAGCCAGAGCTCATGACTGCGCAGCAGCAGCTCCGCGAAATCCACCAGCCCGCCTGCCTGACAGAGGGCTTCGTATTGCTCGTACACCTTGCGGTGCGTCGCCTGAAACAGATCGCCGCCGGTCGGTACGTCGCGCGCGCGTCGGCCATCATCCTTTGCGCCGTTGATAAACCAAACCGCCTGCCGGGCGGGCCACTTGGCCTCATCCAGATCCAGCGCGCGCATGACCCGCTTGACCAGCCGCAGCTGGTCATCGGCGTCCAGAATCTGAAAGTTCTGCGGCAGGCCCGCCTCGCGCCAGTGCATGCGCAGCAGTCGGTGGGCAATGCCGTGGAACGTGCCGACCCAGAGCGACTGCACCGAGATGCGCAACAGCGCCTCGATACGCGCCCGCATTTCGGCCGCCGCCTTGTTGGTGAACGTGACCGCCAGGATGCCCTGCGGCGACACGCCCTCGGCCTCGATCAGCCAGGCAATGCGATGCACAAGCACGCGGGTCTTGCCGCTGCCGGCACCGGCCAGCACCAGTGTGTGACCGAGCGGCGCGGTCACGGCCTCGCGCTGGCGATCATTCAGGGCATCGAGAATGTGGGAAACGTCCACGGATCTGTTCGGCGGCAGAGGAAGCCCATTCTAGACCATGTGCGCGAGCCGCTGGCGCCCGACTCGGGATCGGGTCACCGACAGCTGGTTCCACGAACTCGCCAAAACTATTATCCTGAGGACGGCTCGGAATACCCTCTCAGGCTGCCTTCGTGGACAGCTGATCCGCGGTATCAGGCTCTACCTTCAGGACGCCGTCGTGTTCCAGCTTGATTGAAGCCTACTGTGTAGATCATTCATCAATCGCGATACCCGGATAGCAGGAGCTCATCAGAGCATGTCTGATCCAGCGGATGCCAATCTCGTCCGAAGCTGCCGCCAAGGCGATCGCCGCGCGCAGTTGGCGCTCGTGGAGATCCATCAAGGTCCGGTCTTTCAGGTCAGCCTGCGCATCCTCGGGAATCGCGAGGACGCTGCGGACGCGACTCAGGCAACCTTCCTAAAAGTATTCGAGCGCCTCGATCAGTACGATGCGGGGTATCGCCTATTCAGCTGGATCTATCGCATAGCAGTGAACGAGGCCATCGACCAGCTGAAACGCGCGCGTCCGCATGATGAGCTCCCGGATGATCTGCTGTCCGGCGCCATCGGGCCTGAGGGCAATATCGACGCGGATCGCGTTTCGCGCGCGCTGAAGACAGGGCTACATGGGCTGCCCGAGGACTACCGTGTCGCTCTCGTGCTGCGGCATTTTTCCGACTGCAGCTACGACGAGATCGCGATGATCGTCGGCGTGCCCGAAAAGACGGTCAAATCGCGTATCCATAGCGCCCGTCAATTGCTACGCGAGCGCCTGCTCGCGCAGGGCATACGCCCGGGCTGAGGCGTTCTACTTCTTTAAGACGTAAAACTGCCAAAGATCCTTGCGTTTGGTCTGAAGGATGGGCTGCATAGCCAGCTTGCCTGTCTTCCCGATGCTGCGCTCGAGATGTTCAAGCTCTCTGAGCTTGCCCAACGTTTCTTCATCAACTTCCAGATCGAATCCCGCTTCGCGAGCAATCAACAGGCCCTTTGCCCGCAGCGCGAGCTCGACATGCAGTTGGAGGTAACAGAGCATGTCGCCCACCACCAGACCGTCGAATCGCTCCCGCAGCGAGCGCAGGTAGCGTCCGATCCGGGTATCCCGAAAATCATCAGCCCGCAAAGCCTCCATGAGCGCCAGATTCGCGTCGAAATCGTCACCCAGCCAGGCTTTGAGCGCCCGCTCGCTGCGAGTAAACGCAGCGTAGATCGCGAGCGGGATAAAGACGATCACGCCCATGGTCGAGGCCATGGGCAGCGCCAGGAAATGGTTGAAAAGCGAGTGGAGCAGGACAGCTGCCGCCAACCCGGGCAAAAACGCAGCCAATAGCGCTCCATTTTTTAATGATACGGCGACCACCGAGACGATCGCGAAAATCGCCGTAGCGCCAC
>CAZVMA010000144.1:0-6714 GCA_964628545.1 uncultured Pseudomonadales bacterium
CAACGGCACCACCGGCTACGAAGAAGCCGCGGCCCAGGGGTTGCTGGCCGGTATCAGCGCCGCCCGGAAGGTTTCCGGTCAGGCCCCGTGGTGCCCGGAGCGCGATCAAGCCTACATCGGCGTGATGATCGACGATCTCATCAGCCTCGGCACCAATGAGCCCTACCGGATGTTCACCAGCCGGGCCGAATACCGGCTGCGCCTGCGCGAAGACAACGCGGATCTACGACTGACCGAGACCGGAATGCAGCTTGGCGTGGTCGGTCGCGAGCGCGCCGAAGCGTTCCGCGGCCGCTGCGCCAATATCGAAGCGCTGCGCGGGTCGCTACGGTCGGTCATGGTGTTTCCGGGTAGCGATCTAGCGGCCCGCATCGAACAGGCGACCGGCGAAGTCGTCGGTCGAGAGCAGCCCTTGCTGGTGCTGCTGCGCCGACCGGGCGTATCGCTCTCGGCGCTGGCGGGTCTGGTCGACGGGCTGCCGAAGCTCGACGAACCTGCGGCCCAGCAGATCGAGATCGAGGTCAAGTACGAAGGTTACATTCGGCGGCAGGACGACGAGATCGAGAAGGTCCGCAGGCATGCGGCGATCGCGCTGCCGGCCGATTTCCGGTTCGACGAGGTGCCCGGCCTGTCGCATGAATTGAGGCAGAAACTGGCGTCCGCCCGACCGGAAACGCTGGCCCGAGCGGCGCGCATTCCGGGTATGACGCCAGCGGCGCTGTCGTTGCTGTTGGTGCATGCCCGCCGCGCGAGCGCACCCGCCATGGCGCCCAACGCCAAATCGAACGCCGAACAGGCGCATGGAGGCTGAGCCGCTGCCGTCGGCGGAACAGTTGATCGCAGACGCGGCGCTGCTGGACGTTCCCCTCGACGCTGAGCAAGCCAATCAGCTGCTCGAGTTCGGCCGCGCGCTCTTGCGCTGGAATCGCGCGTTCAATCTGATCTCCCGCAAGGACGAGGATCGGTTGTACCATCGACACCTGCTGGACAGCCTGAGTGTCTTGCCCTCGCTCTCTGGCGCGCGCGTGCTGGACGCGGGGTCGGGTCCGGGCCTGCCGGGCATGCCCCTGGCGATTGCCAGTCCGTCCCGTTGCTTTCAGTTGATCGACCGAAGCGCGCGACGCATGCGGTTTGTCGATCAGGCCGCCCGATCGCTGAAGCTCGGCAACGTGGTCACCCGCTGCGGCGATGTGCAGACGCTCGTCGCGCAGCCGTTCGACACGGTGGTGATGCGGGCTGTGGTCGACGCGTCCGAGGCTTGGGCGCTGGCCGGCCATCTGGTCGCGACAGCTGGCCGCCTGGTGATCATGGCGTCCAGTCAGACCCGCGGCGCGGTGAACGGGCCTCGGAAGGAGCCGGCCGGCGCTGTCGATGCGGGTGACGTTGGTGGTCGGCGGGTGTCGGTTCGAATTCCGGGTCTGCCGGTTGCGCACCAGATACAGATACTGAGCCGGCCTGGGAATGAGCCAGCGGAAGAGACGCTGAAGCCCAAGCAAGCGAAACTCCAATCAGCGGAACAGAGCAGGTAGCGCGTCGTGGCCAGAGTCATCGCCATTGCAAACCAGAAAGGCGGCGTCGGGAAGACCACCACCAGCGTCAACCTCAGCGCATCGCTGGCGCTTTCTGGCAGTCGGGTGCTGCTGGTCGACCTGGATCCCCAGGGCAACGCGACCATGGGTTCCGGCGTCGACAAGTCGGCGCTGGAGCACTCCGTGTATGACTGGTTGGTATCGGGGGTCGAGCTTGGGGGCGTGATCCGACGCTGTCAGGCTGGCTATGACCTGGTGCCTGGTGGCCCGGACCTGACCGCAGCCGAAGTCGAGCTGCTTAATCAGCCGCGACGCGAATACCGGATGCGCGACAGCGTGGCAGCGGCGCGGTCAGCCTATGACTTCGTGCTGATCGACTGCCCGCCATCGCTCAACATCCTCACCCTGAATGCGCTGGTGGCTTCCGACAGTGTGCTCATTCCCATGCAGTGCGAGTACTTTGCGCTTGAGGGTCTGTCGTCACTGCTGGAGACGATCGATGGGGTGCGCGCGACCGCGAATCCCGCGCTCGCCGTGGAGGGGCTGTTGCGCACCATGTATGATCCGCGCAACAGCCTGACCCGGGACGTTTCGCGCCAGCTGATCAAGCATTTCGGTGACCGCGTGTTCCGTACGGTCATACCGCGCAATGTCCGATTGGCAGAAGCACCGAGTCACGGCCTGCCTGTGATTTTGTACGACCGGCATTCCCGAGGGGCTGTGGCCTACATGGCGCTGGCCGGGGAAATCCGGCGCAAACAGCTGGGGACTGCAACGTGAGCAAACGCCGATTGGGGCGCGGCCTCGATGCGCTGCTGTCCAGCGTCGCGGCGCCGGAGCCCAGCACCGAAGCGGGCATTGCCGAGATTCCGGTAGACCAGATCGTGCGCGGTCGCTACCAGCCGCGGCGTATCTTCACCGAAGAAAGCCTGCAAGAGCTTGCAGTCTCTATCCGCACGCAGGGCCTGATGCAGCCCATCGTCGTCCGACCGCGACCCCAGGGCGGCTTCGAGCTGATCGCCGGAGAGCGACGCTGGCGGGCGGCCCAGATCGCTGGTCTGGCACAGATTCCGGCGGTGGTGCGCGATGTGGCTGACGACCGCGCGTCCGCGATGGCGCTGGTCGAAAACATCCAGCGCGAGAACCTGAATCCCCTCGAGGAAGCGTTCGCCCTGCAGCGCCTGCGCGACGAGTTTCAGCTCACTCAGCAGCAGGTCGCCGATGCGGTTGGCAAATCGCGCGTAGCCGTTACCAATCTGCTGCGGCTGCTGAATCTGGCCGCAGGGGTGCGAGAATTGCTCGAACAGGGCGTCATCGAAATGGGTCACGCGCGTGCGCTGCTCTCGCTCGACCCGCTGGAGCAAGAGCGGATAGCACGCGACATCGCAAAACGACAGCTTTCCGTGCGCCAGACCGAGATGCTGGTGCGGCAACGGCTGCAGCCGGCCCCAGAGCCAGCCCGTACGCTGACTCAAGGGCCTTCCGGGTCTGATGCGGACACGCGTCTCCTCGAAGCCCAGTTGTCAGACCGGCTGGGCGCGCCGGTAGCCATTAGCCACGCCCCAAATGGCGGTGGCCAACTGACGATCCGGTATTCCTCCCTGGAGGAGCTGGACGGAATCCTCTCACACATCCGTTAAATATCATTGAACGCCCCGGGATCGCTCCCTATAATGCGCGCCGCTTGGCAGCCTGGCGGCCGCCATAAAGCGCTCGAGTCGGTCGCGATGGCCTGCCAAGGCGTACCGAGGTGGCCGGCAGGGTCGGTGTGCCTACGGCTTTCGAGCGTGTGGTGACGCAGGACGCGGCGGTGAAGACCACAGCAGAGAAGGCGGCGAAGCAGGCGCGATCGCTCGTTGTCACGCCGTCGGGCATCGTGGTCTTGCAGGGTGGTATCGCGCTGGCAGTGGCGCTGCTGCTTGCGAGTCTGGACCCGGCGCAGGCGTTCGCAGCGGGGCTGGCCGGGTTTGTGTGCGTCGGTGCGAATGGCTGGTTTGCCTGGCAACTCGGCCGCAACCGGGATCCGCGGCGACTCCTCTGGATGGGCGTCCTGCGCAGCGTGCTGACGATGGCGCTGCTCGGCGTCGTGATCGTCGGGTTCGAACCCGCGATGGCGGGTTTTCTCGGCACTTTCGCGCTGTCTCAGGCAGCCTATCTCTGGCAGGGCCGAGTGCGCGACTGACCGCGCAGGGAGGCAGCGATCGGCAGGCTCGGGCGGCTGAACCGGTCCATGCCAAAGGGTGCAGTCGGGCGCAAGCGCCCGACCGACCGATAGAAGAGACAGTTCCGTACCAGACGTAAGGGCGAAAGATGGCGAGCGGCACTCAGACTTCTGGCGAATACATTCGGCATCACCTGACGAACCTGGTGTACGGACAGCACCCGGACGGTTCATGGGGCCTGGCGCATTCGCCGGAAGAAATCGAGGCCATGGGCTTTTGGGCGATCAACCTTGATTCCATGCTCTGGTCACTGCTGCTCGGTCTGGTGTTCGTGTGCTTTTTCTTCCAGGCTGCGCGCAAAGCCACGTCAGGAGTCCCCGGCGGTCTGCAGAACGCGGTCGAAATGGTGATCGATTTCATTGACGACACGACCCGCAGCGTCTTCAACCACCGTAATGATCTGATCGCTCCGATGGCGATGACGATCTTCGTGTGGGTCTTCCTGATGAATCTGATGGATCTCCTTCCAATCGACTGGTTGCCGCTCGTCGCGTCCAGCATGGGACTCCATTACATGAAAGTGGTACCGACCACCGATCCGAACATCACGATGGCGATGGCGCTCAGCGTGTTTGTCCTGATCCTCTATTACAGCATTAAGTGCAAGGGCCTTGGCGGCTTCCTCGGGGAGTTGGCATTTCACCCCTTCCCGAAGATCGCGGCACCGGTGAATTTCGTTCTCGAAGGGGTGACGCTCATTGCCAAGCCGCTGTCACTCGGCCTGCGGCTGTTTGGCAACATGTACGCGGGGGAGATGATCTTCGTGCTCATCGCTCTCATGTTCTCCGGCGGACTCGCGCTGGGTGTATTCGGTGGTGTCCTGCAGTGGGGTTGGGCGGTATTCCACGTCCTGATTATCACGCTTCAGGCCTTCATCTTTTCCGTATTGACGGTGGTGTATCTGGCTCAGGCTCACGACGTCGAATCGGAGCACTGATTGGCGGCGTTGCGGGTTCGGCCGCGTTTGCAAGGTTGGTAAACCTCGAAAGGGAGAGATCATGGAACTAGCAGTTCTTCTATACGTAGCCGGCGGCCTCATGATGGGCCTCGGCGCAGTAGGCGCGGCCATCGGCGTAGGCGTGCTGGGCGGTAAATTCCTCGAGGGCGTTGCGCGCCAGCCAGAGCTGCTGCCGATGCTCCGAACCCAGCTGTTCATTGTGCTCGGCTTGGTCGACGCCGTGCCGATGATTGCGGTGGGTATCGGCCTATACGTGATCTTCGCCGTCGGCGGCTGAGCGACGCGCGCTCGGGCGGCACGGGTAGCCCGGCGCCGCCGTCCAGTGACTGCACGAGCAGTCGCGGTGTGCAACGGATCGAGGTGAGCATATGTCTCTCAACCTGACGCTCATTGGACAGAGCATCACGTTCTTCGTGTTCGTGTGGTTCTGCTGGAAGTTCATTTGGCCGCCGCTGATGGCAGCCATGCAGGCTCGCCAAGCCGCGATCGGCGAAGGCCTTGCGGCAGCGGAACGCGCCGAGGCGAGCCTGAGGCTCGCGCAGGACCGCTCGGCGGAACAGTTGCGCGAGGCGAAAGAAGAAGTGGCGCGGTTGCTCGAACAAGCACGACAGCAGGCAGCGAACATGATCGAAGCCGCCAAGTCGGAAGCCCGCGCCGAAGGCGATAGGTTGCGCGAGGCGCAGCGCGCGGAGCTCGGGCAGGAAGTCAACCGGGCCAAGGAAGCACTGCGCGGTCAGGTAGCCACTCTCGCTTTGGCGGGCGCAGAGCGCGTGTTGGGCTCGGCTTTGGACGCTGCGTCCCACGATGCGCTGCTGAAAACGCTGGCGTCGGAACTGTAACCGAGGGGCGCGTCCATGGCTGAACTCGCAACGCTGGCACGGCCCTACGCAAAGGCCGTCTTCGAACTCGCCAAGTCGCAGGGTCGGTTGGGCCCTTGGGGCGAGATGTTGGCCTTGCTCGCCAGCGTCGCCGCGCATCCCTCGGTGCATCAGATGCTGGAGTCGCCCGATCTTGCCGAGACCGTAAAATCTCGGCGCCTGGCCTCTGTCTGCGGCGATGCCCTGGACGACCGCGCACGCGCGCTCATCGATCTGCTGGCAACCAACAAGCGATTGGACCTGATCGGAGAACTGCGTGATCAGTTCGAGGTGCTCAAGGCTCAGGAAGAGCAGGTCCTGGACGTAGAGATCGTGTCCGCCTTCGCGCTGACAGAAGCACAAGGGGCGATGCTGCGCGACGCGCTTGCGCGGCGCTATCAGCGCGAAGTGAACATGTCCAGTCGGGTCGACGCATCGCTGATTGGTGGGGCGATCATCCGGGCGGGCGATACCGTGATTGATGGTTCCGTACGCGGCCGTCTTGGCCGACTCGCGGAGACGCTGCAGCGGGCCTGAGCAACGCCGTCGGCAGTAACCCGGGCGCCGATCAGAAACAAAGGAATCGAACATGCAACAACTGAATCCTTCCGAAATCAGCGACATCATCAAGCGTCGCATCGAAAGCCTCGACGTCCGCTCGGAAGCTCAGAATGAAGGCACCATCGTCGGCGTTTCCGACGGTATCGTGCGCATTCACGGGCTGGCCGACGCCAAGTATGGGGAAATGATCGAGTTTCCGGGCAGCCTGTACGGCATGGCGCTGAACCTCGAGCGCGACTCCGTCGGCGTGGTCGTACTGGGGGATTACAAGGGTCTGTCGGAAGGCATGAAGGCGCGCTGCACCGGCCGCATTCTGGAAGTGCCGGTAGGGAACGAACTGCTCGGGCGCGTGGTCGATGCTTTGGGTAACCCGATCGACGGCAAGGGTCCGATCGGCTCTGCACAGACCTCCCCGATCGAGAAAGTGGCGCCAGGTGTCATCGCTCGCCAATCCGTGAACCAGCCGGTCCAGATCGGTCTGAAAGCGATTGACGCGATGGTGCCGATTGGTCGCGGTCAGCGCGAACTGATCATCGGCGACCGCCAGACCGGCAAGACGGCCATCGCGATCGACGCGATCATCAATC
>CAZVMA010000145.1:0-3781 GCA_964628545.1 uncultured Pseudomonadales bacterium
CCACCTGCAGCGGCGCCAGGCCGAGGGTCGATGCCACTTCGGCCCGCAGCAGGGTCACGAGCCCATCCATGAGTGGCACTCTGTCGGCCTGCCCGCGCGGCCCTGAGCCTGATCCACGCGCAAGCGCTACGGGTAGCAGGGCCAACACGGCGACCGCGCCGGTGGAAAACCAGAGTCCGGAACCCAGCACCGCCCTCGGTTCGGTCACCAGCAGCACCCACAACGCCACCAGCAGGCTGCGCAATAGCGACGTGCGAAACCCCAGCGCACGCAGCAGCAGCGCCGGCAAGGCCATCAGCACGGCCCGGACTATCGCAACTCCGCCGCCCGCCAGCAGCACCGCTGCGATGGCGACCAGCACGCCACCCGCCGCGCCCAGCCAACCGGCGTGGAGATACGGCAGCAGCCAGGGTACACAACACGCCAGCAGTCGGCCCGCGACCGCACCCAGCGCGGCCGCAAGCGTGATGTGGAGTCCTGAGATCACCATCAGGTGCACCGTGCCCGTGGCGCGAAAGATTGCCCAGTCAGACTCCGGAATCGCCTCCACCTGCCCCACGATCTGGGCGGCCAGAACACCGGCATGCCGGTCGGACGTCTCGCGAATGAACGCCGCAATGGCGCTTCTCTGAGCGCTGATCCAGCCGGAAAGACCGGCCGCGGGTTGCCGGTCGACCACGGTGCCGCGCAGCACCGTGCCAGTGCCGTCGATGCCGTTGGCGAGCAGCCAGCGCTCGGCGTCGAAACCCGCAACGTTCGCCTGACCGCGCGGTGCACGCAGCCGCACTGCCACCGCCAGCACATCACCCGGAGCCAACGTGGGCCCGGCGTTCCAGCTAAGCCGGATGCGGGCGCCCACCCGATTGGGCGCGCGTCCATGCGCGGGCGGCGTGTTCACCAGAACCAGCGCCAGAAACCGCTGACTGGACGGCATCGCCCCCCGCGCAGGCGTCTGCAGCGGCTCTTCGAGCACGCGCACTCGCAGCTGCTCGGCGTGATCACCCGGGCGGTCGCTGATGCGCGTGGCCAGCGCCGACTGCATGGCGGCGGCGCCCCAACCAAGCCCAAGCGCGACTCCAAGAACTAGGCCCGCCACCACCCCGAGCAAGCGCAGCTGCGTACGTTCGGTGCCACTCCAATATGGCCACCCGCGCAACAGCACGAGCAGGCTGGCCAAAGCCGGCAGCAGGGTGAAGCCAGACGCAAGCGCGCGCACGACAGGCTCGGGCCAGGGCAGAACCAGCGCGGACACCCCAATGCCTACGCCGGCGGCTGACCAGATGATCAGCGCCGACCAACCACTCCGATCAGGCCCCGATCGAGGCGTAATCCAATTCGTTCGCTGCCAAGGCGTGAAGTGCTGCAAGGGAAGTGTCACCTGATTCGGGGCATAATGCAGAAATGCCCCGAAACCCCTTCAAGCGACACCTGCCGACCGCCCAACACATTCGTGAGCTTCGGCTGTTGCGGCCCGTGCGCCACTGGCTGCACGAACCCGATCTGTGGCATCTGAACCGACGCTCGGTGTCCATGGCCGCCTTGATCGGCCTGTTTTGCGCATTTCTGCCGCTGCCGCTGCAGACCTTGCCGGCCGTCGTTCTGGGGCTGATGGTTCGCTGCAACCTGGCGGTATGCGTGGCGCTGGTATGGATCACCAACCCGATCACCACCCCGCCGATTCTTTTGTTCTCCTACGAAATCGGCACGCTGATCCTGTCTCGACACGTCAGCGTTGCGGATCTGTCGCTCGAGTGGTCGTGGCTGCGCGCCAACATGGGCAACATCGGCTATCCGCTGGTGGTGGGCTCGCTGGTTTGCGGCGTCGTTTCCGGCGCGCTCGGTTTCGCGGTCGTGCGCGTGGTCTGGCGAGTGCGGGTTATTGCACGATGGCGCTTGCGTCGCGATCGCGAACGTCTGCGGCGACTCTTGGCCAACCGCGGCACAGACGGAGCTCGCGCCGGGTCGGATCCGCGTTCAGGAGACGATGGCTGATCTGAATCGCTGCCAGCGATGCTCAGCCATGCAGACCGGCGAGCGGATTCAGTGCTGCCGCTCGACGCGCGGGTACCCAGGCCGAGAACAGGCACAGGGCCATTGAGATCGAGCCGATGATCAACAGATCGGTAGGCACCACGACGGACGGCACCGCCACGAAGTAGGTGCCCTCCAGAAAGCGAAAACCAAGCACGCGTTCCAGGCCGGCGATCACGGCGCCAATGTGCTTTGCCAGGAACGCGCCCGCGGTGAGGCCCACCACGATACCGGCGGTGGAAATGCCAAGCCCCTGCAGCAGAAAAATGCGCGTGATGAGACCGGTCGGCGCGCCCAGGGTACGCAGAATCGCAATATCGGCCTGTTTGTCAGTGACCGCCATGGTTTGACCGGACACGATGCTGAATGACGCCACCGCGACCACCAGCAGCAGCAGCACGAACATCATGCCCTTCTCGAGCCGCACCGCGTCGAACAGTTCGCCGTAAGTGTCAGCCCAGCTCGAAGCGGCCAGTTCAGGAACAGCCGCACGGGCTTGCTGAACCCAGATCGGCGCATCGAGCGGATCAGCGAGCGTGATGCGCACGCCGGTGCGGCCGAAGGCTGCCTGATCACTCGCGGCGAGGGCTTCGCGCGCGATGATCACGAGACCGTAGTCCAGTTCGGCACCGACCTCGAACAGACCCGCCAGCTGGAACCGCAGCAGTCGCGGGTGCACGCCATCCGGGCCTGGGTCCGTCAGCACCAGAGCTACCGGATCACCGGGCACAAGGCCCAGGAAAGTCGCAAGCGGGGCACCCATCAGCAAGCCCCGCGGCACGGCAAAAAGGTCGTCAAGACGACCCTCGACCATATTTTCCGAGATCATCGGCAACCGGTCGCCAATCGATCGATCGATGCCGTGCACGGCAACCGGATTGACCGCGCCCTGCGCCGTCACCATACCGTCCGCGGCAAAGAACTCGAACGCGGCGCGCACCCTCGCTGTCGCCGTCAGTCGCGCCAGCGCCGGGTCGGAAAGCGCACGATCGGCGACAAACACATGGGGCACGGTGCCGAGAATGCGGGTGCGCAGCTCCGCGTCAAACCCGTTCATCACGCTGACCACGACCGTCAGCACCAGCACGCCAAGTGATAGCCCCGCGACCGAGAGCCGGGTGACGAAGGTGGCGAACTGGCGCCGCGGGGTGCGCAGATAACGCAGCGCAATCCACCATGCGGTGGCCTGCGCGCCGATCACGTCGCAGCATCCGGGGCGATACAGCCGTTGACCAGTCGACACACGCGATGCACGGCGCCCAGCATACTTTCGTCGTGGGTTACGATGACAAATCCCACTCCGCGCTCGTCGCTCAGCCGACACATCAGATCAAACACCTGCTCAGCGTTGTCGCGATCGAGGTTGCCGGTCGGCTCATCAGCAAGGACCAGTCGACGATCTCCCACCAGCGCGCGCGCCACTGCGACCCGCTGTCGTTCGCCACCCGACAGCTGGGACGGTCGGTGCGTCAGACGATGCCCAAGACCCACCGCGCCCAGCATTTCCGCTGCCGCCACCGTCGCCGCGCGCTTGCTGGCGCCACCAAGACGCAGCGGCATCATCACATTTTCCAGGGCACTGAATTCAGGCAGCAAATGATGCATCTGATAAACAAAGCCCATGTACCGGTTGCGCACCCGGGCGCGCTCGGCCTCGGGGACACCAGACAGCCGATGGCCGGCCACCTGCTGCGCGTGGGGGCGGTGTCCGCCCCGCGCGCCCCCGTCGCTGCCCCCGCTCCCCCCCCCC
>CAZVMA010000145.1:3791-6702 GCA_964628545.1 uncultured Pseudomonadales bacterium
AGCCGATGGCCGGTCACCTGCACGGTACCGGCGTCAGGTTGGTCCAACCCGGCCAGCAAATGCAGCAATGTGCTCTTGCCGGAGCCGGAGCGCCCAACCACGGCCACCCGCTCGCCGCCGGCGACCGTCAGGGTCACCCCGCGCAACACCAGAACCTCGCCTTCGGCCTGGGGGTAAGACTTGACCAGACCCTTGGCCTCGAGCACCGGATCATTCATGAGCAAGCACCCGCGATGGTTGCAGCTGGGTGGCGCGCCAGGCCGGATACAGCGTGCCAAGCACGCACAGCACCAGTGCCGTGGTCACGATTCCGACCAGGTCAGCCGCACGCAGCGCAACGGGCAAATAATTCACGAAGTACTGACTCATGAGAGCAAGACCCAGGGCTTCAGACAGGGCTGCGTATGTGCTCGGCAACCCGAGGGCCACCAGCGTACCGATGCCCGCACCAAGCAACACGCCAACCGCGCCCAGAGCCAGGCCGAGCAGCACAAACGTGCCGACCACCAGACCGGTATTTCCGCCCAGTGTGCGCAGGATCGCGACATCGCCCGCCCGCTGATTCACGACCATGACCAAGGTGGAGACCAGGTTGAACGCGGCCACGGCGACGAGGAATGACAGCAGCACGAACATCGTGCTCTTCTGTACACCGATCGCGTGGTAGAGATTGCCGTGCGTGCGCATCCAGGTGGAAGCCCGAACGTCGGATCGCCCGAGCGCCGCGACGGCGTCGGCGCTGATCCGCTCCGCCGCAAACAGGTCGGCAAGCCGCAGCTGCACACCATCCACGGCGCCGCCAAGACGAAACAAGCGCTGCGCATCCGACAGCTGAATGATGGCCGCGCGGGCGTCGACTTCAGAGCGCGAGCGCAGGATTCCCACCACCCGGAAACGCTTTTGTCTTGGCACCACCCCGGCGGGCGTGACGGTGGCGGACGGCAGCACCAGCGTCACGTCATCCCCTGGAGCCCCCCCCAGCGTGTGCGCGAGGGCAGCACCGAGCACGACCCGAAACCGTCCGGGTTCAAGCCGCTGCTCCGGCGTCTTCCAGTCGATATAGCGCTCTAAATCGGAAACGGCGGATTGCTGGCGGGGATCGATACCCCAGATCATGATGCCCGCAGACCGAGTGCTCGATGCCGCCAGCGCCGGTCCCTGCACATACGGGGCGACGCCCACTACCCCCGGTACGCGGGAGACGCGATCGATGGCTTCAGCATCGGGCGTCATGCCGCCGCGTGCCTCGAGCAGAGCATGCGGCAGCACGCCGAATACGCGCTCGCGCAGCTCGCGCTCGAAGCCGTTGATCACCGCAGTCACGATCACCAGCACAGCCACGCTAAGCGCAAGGCCGCCGATCGCGATCAGGCTGATGAACGACAGGGCGCTGCGGCGTGAGAAGGCGTAGCGCAACCCCAGCTCGACTGCGAGCATCGGATGTTTCAGAGCGTGCGCCGTCCGCGTGCAGCATCACGTGCCAGAGACTGAGCCGGATCCCGCGATGCGGCGCCATCGGCTGCTGAGGTCGATTCGCAGGCTGCCGGATTGCCGCCGCAAATCGCGCATTCGCCAGCCACACCCAGCGCCTTCATGCCCCCGCAGCTGCCGGCAATGGGCTTGCGCCCAAACATGACCCCAACCGCCATGCCGGCGATGACGATGAGCATCACGACAAAACTGAGTACCAACGTGGTGGTCATGAATCGCTCTCTCGCAGCAACCTCGTGAACGCCGGAGTATACCGCTCCTCGAACCCTGCGTCCGTGCGCACGATCAGCATGACCGCCAGATCGTGGCGCGTAGCAAACTCAAGCCCGGCATCCGGGCCGAGCACATCAATCAGGGTCGCGTAACCATCCGCCCACATGGTCGACTCATGAACCACAGTGACCGAAGCGAGGCGATGGGTAACCGGTGCGCCGGTCTTGGGGTCGATCGTATGCGAGTAGCGACGGCCGTCGGCATCGAAGAAGTTGCGGTAGTCACCAGAGGTCGCAAGCGCGGCATCGGCGACCCGCACCACGCGCTGCACCGCACCGGTGCGCGCAGGATCGGGTACCTCGACGCCGATCCGCCAGGGATTGCCGTCGGGGTTATAGCCGCGCGTGCGCACTTCGCCACCGATGTCCACCAGCAGATCGCCGCAGCCGGATTGCCGGAGCCGGTGCACAACCCGATCGACCCCGTGCCCTTTGGCGATCGCCGACAGGTCGACGTAAACATCTTTTGACTTGCGCAGCGCCGGCGGCTCGACCTGAATGCCAAGTGCGGCGTACCCGACCCTGGCCTGTGCCGCAGCGATCGCGGCGGCATTGGGTACCCCCTGCCGCGCTTGCGGCCCGAACCCCCAAAGATTAACCAGCGGGCCGACCGTGACGTCAAAAGCGCCCTCCGACATGCGGCTGAGCGACAGCGACGCATCAACCACCTGCACCAAGGCGGGCGAAACCGGGATCCACACATCGACGGGGCCCGCGTTGAACCGTGACAGCTCCGAGTCGGCGAGATAAGTCGACATCTCGGCATTGACCGCGAGCAGTTCAGCCTCAATGACCGACGCCACGTCGCCGGGGCAGTCCGCGGTCACCCGATAGTAGGTGCCCATGGTTTCGCCCGAATAGCGCTCGAAACCACCATCCGCACACCCTGCCAGGAACACAATAAGTGCAGCGCAGACCGTGCCTCGCACCCCAAACCAGGGCTTGATGCGGGCGTCATTCCGGGCGTTGATCATCGATACCACCCCTGGTGCAGCGAAGATTCCGGGATGGCCGCACCATACCATCGGTGCCCACCGGATTCGACGTTGCCGACGCGTCACGCGCATAATCGCGCCGCGAACGAGTCGGGATCGGAGACCATCGCATGGCGCAGGTTCTGCTGGTCCGCCACGGCCAGAGCAGAGCCC
>CAZVMA010000146.1:0-4168 GCA_964628545.1 uncultured Pseudomonadales bacterium
CCGAGCTCTGCAGGATCACCCACATCAAGCTCAGCCGCTTCATTCAGCTCGGCGTGGCTCATGCGGGACGCGTTTGCCCGGATCCCCCGGATGCGCCGGGAAAACGGCGCCTGCGGATCAAGCACGCCCTCGAAATGAGCAGGGTGGGCGCAGTTGATCATGTAGTAGCTGGGATAGCTCGACGTGGCTTCGTCGACCGTCTCAATTGCCGACTTCAGCGTCTGGCCCGTTGGCAGCCTGCCGTCCGTCTCGGTCGTGAATGAGATCGCAACGGGTAGTCCCACCCGCTGCGCTGCGCGCGCGATGCCGACCGCTTCTTCCGCGTAGTTCATCGTGATGGCGCACGCCATGTCCGCGGCCGTGCCGGCGAAGGTCTCGAGCTGGTCCTGATGGTAGGCCTCTGCTTCGCCCACCGACATCCTTTGACCCGGAACATAGCCGTCGCCGCGCGGGCCCACGCAGCCGCTGATCACCACTTTCGTCTGAGCGCTCTCGTACGCCTGTCGCAGCTCTTCGAGCAGCTGAACGGCTGTTCGGCTTGCGTCGGCCAGCGCCTCCTTGCCGTACCCCAGTCTGGCGCCCCAGTCAGCGCTTGCGCGCCAGGTTGCGCTTTCCAGAATGAGTCCGGCGTTGAAGCGCCTGGCGATCTCTGCGTAGGTTCGAAAATACTTTTGCAGGGCGATCCGGCCGTTCGCGTCCTGCAGCAGATGAAACGCAGCAAAATCCGGGAGGTGCAAACCCTCGTGGAAGATCAGTGTCGTCTCGATGCCGCCGTCCGTCAGATAAAGACCGCCGCCGACCTGCGGCAATGCGTTTCGATAGCGGGCCATGGGCTCTCTCCTTCTGGCGCCGGACCAACTGGTGCCGGACAAAGTTCGAGGCAGGTGAACAACCTCGCCCTATCGCGACGGCGGCAATCGCGAACCCATTCGCGCAAGCATCCGCCGTGGCTTCAACCCGCCTGACGAATCAGGTCCATGGTCTGGGCGAGCGTATCCATCCAGGCGTCACCCGGAGCATCGATGCGCAGCGTCAGTCCGCTGATTCCCGCGGCGCGGTATCGACGAAAGCGCTCGAGCACCATCTCCGGTGTGCCGATGGCGCCGAACTCGGTCACCATGGCGTCCGGAACGCGTCGCGCGGCTTCGTCGCGCTTGCCCTCGATCCACAGGCGCTGGATGGCCAGGGCATCGTCGGTGTAGCCCGCACGCTTGAACGCATCGTTGTAGAAGTTGGTCTTGGCGCTGCCCATTGCGCCCATCTGGAACGCCACGCCCGCGCGCCGCGCATCGATGAGCTCCTCGACGTTATCGCCAATGGCCACCGCGCAGGCCACGTTCAGGTGGATATCGGACAACGAGCGGCCGGCCTGTTCCGCGCCGCGGCGAATGTACGCAAGATGGGCGTCCGCATGATCGGGCGAGAAGGATGTGCCGAGCCAGCCGTCCGCCGCCGCGCCGGTGTACTCCAGCGCTTTCGGCGCCAGCGTGGCCAGGTAGATCGGGATGTCGGCGGGCGGATGGTCGAGACGCAGCGGCTTGCCCTCGCCGCCCGGCCGGGGCAGCACATGATGACGACCGTGGTACTCGAGCTTTTTCCCGGCAAAGCCGAGCCGCACGATTTCGACCGTCTCGCGCAGCCGTGCCAGAGGCTCCGCGTAGGCCACGCCGTGCAGACCCTCCACTACCTGCGGGCCGCTGGCGCCAAGCCCGAGCAGGAAGCGGCCCTCGGAGAGATCGTGCAGCGCAAGGGCGGTCATGGCGGTCATGGAGGGCGTGCGCGCACTGATCTGCATGATGCCGGTGCCAAGCCGAATGCGCGTCGTCAGCCCGGCCAGAAAGGCGAGCGAGGTAACCGCGTCGGCGCCCCAGGCTTCCGCCGACCAGACGCTGTCGACACCATGCCGTTCCGCTTCCAGGACCTTGTCGACCAGTTGGCGGGCATTCGACCGGGCATAACCCCCGACCGCGATGGCGGCTTTCAACATGCTGTTGCTCCCCAATTCATTGCGTCAGTGGCGTGCGCGATTGCCTGGTTACGACTGACAGAGTTGCGCCTGATCGACCGGGTATGATGACCTGGTACGCCAAGCATACGGCCCGTCGGCCCCGACCGGCCAGAACACCACGCATCACGCCGAGAAACACTGCATGAGCCCGGTATCTGACAACCCTGTGACCGACAACGAGGCCCGCCAGCGGTTCGAGCTGGTGGTGGACGGTCTGGTCGCGTTTGCCGACTATCGGCGACGGGGCAACGTGCTGGTGATTCCGCACGTCGAGGCGCCTTTTGCGCTGCGCGGCACCGGCGCATCGGCACAGCTGATGGAGGGCGTGCTGGCGCTGGCGCGGGCGCGGGGCGAGCGCATCGTGCCGACCTGCTCCTGGGCGGCGGCCTACCTGCGACGGCACCCCGAGCATCACGACCTGCTGGGCTGAGCCGAGCCGAGTGGCGCCCCCGTTCGGGCAGACACCCACGGCACGGCCCGCCGATCTCAGAACGCCTGCAGGGCAGCGCCGACCAGCGCGGTGATGACCAGCACGATGTTCGCGAGGAACGTCAGCAGCATACCGGGGCCACGCTTCGCGGCATCCTGCACGTAGGTGCGGAAGTAGAGCGAGCGACCGACCAGGAACACCGCCCCGGCCACCACCGCGACCATTTCGTTGCCGTATTGGCCCGCAGCCAGCAGTGCGGGCAGAAAGACCACCAGCTGCTCGAGCGTGTTGTAGTGCGCGCGGAAATAGCGCTCGAATTCGGGATGTCCGGTGGTGGCAGGGGCCTCGATCCCGAATTTGCCGCGCGCGCGGCCCACGAGCATGCCAAACCCCAAGTACTGCACAAGCGCCAGCATGGCGATGATGATGACAAATTCCATGGTCTCTCCTGATCAGTTGGTCGGTGTCAGTCCGTCGGGGTTCAGTCCGTCGGGGTCATGAACGATCCGGTTGCTTCTGCGACGACCGCACCGTCGTCCTCCCGGACGATGCGTCCGGTCATCAGCGCGAGACGGCCCTTGCGCCGATCACAGCGACCCTCGAGCCGCACCGGCGTGCCGATCGGCAGGTGGTCGCGATAGCGAATGTCGGCCCGGGCCGTGAAACATTTCACGCCCTGCAGCCAAAGCCAGTTCGCCATCACGTCATCCAGCAGCGAAAACATGATGCCGCCGTGGGTCAGCCCGGCGTACCCCGCGTGCTCGGCGCGCGGCGTGAACCGGCCCACGCAGGTGTCGCCCTCCAGCGCAAAGCGTACCCCAAGCCCAATCGGGTTGGCGGGTCCGCAGACGAAGCACGCATTCGCGGCACGCTCTGTGCTCATCTTGACTATCCCCTTGTGTTGGCGGGCCGGGGTCGACTTTCGCAGGCGGAGGGTGCAGATTCAATCGCTGCGAACTGCTTGGCCGTGCTCACAAGCCCGTGTATCCGCTCGAACTCATTCGCCAGCGCCTGGTCCAGCATCAACCTGATGCGGCCGATCCGGGCGCCCACGTGCGCCAGGCAGCCGTCGCCATCATTCTGCGCGAGCCCACCGCACGGCAATCCAACCCCATCGGCCCGGACGTGCTGTTCATTCAGCGCGCAATCAAGCCGGGCGACCCCTGGTCGGGACAGATGGCCTTCCCGGGCGGGCACCGGGAGCCGGGGGACCGCGACCTGCGCCACGCCGCGGTGCGGGAAACGCACGAAGAAATTGGCGTCGATCTGTCCGGTGCCGACTATCTGGGCCAACTCGATCACCAGCACGCCGCCCCACGCGGACGCAAACTGCAGATGATCGTGTCCCCGCACGTGTTCGTGGTCGGCGGCCCGATCCGACCCGAGCCCAATCACGAGGTCGCCGACGTGGTCTGGAGCCCGCTCGGCGTGCTCGCCAGCGGCGAACTGCACACCGCAGAACAGATGCAGGTCGCCGGCGCCAGAACCTGGTTCAACGGCTATCGCCTGCACGGCGGTCACTTCGTCTGGGGGCTGACCTACCGCATGCTGAAAGAGCTGTTCGGCGTGCTTGATCCGGGCTGGCGGCCGCCCCCCGAGCGCTGACCGCGAGCGAGCGACCACCAGCACCTGTTGCAGGCACAGACCAAGGAGTAACCATGCGCATCGGCGTCACAGTGGCCTTCAGTCAGACCACCCCGGTTGACTACATCGCGGGCGCCGCCCAACGG
>CAZVMA010000146.1:4178-6700 GCA_964628545.1 uncultured Pseudomonadales bacterium
GTCGAGGCCGCCGGGTTCCACTCGCTCTGGGTGCCGGAGCACGTGCTGTTTTTCCCCGATTACGCTTCGCGCTACCCGTATGCGGACGACGGCCGGCTGGCCGGCAACCCGCAGGGCCTGCTCGATCCATTCAGCGCGCTGACGTTCATCGCCGCGCATACCCGCACCCTGCGTCTCGGGACCGGCATCTGTCTGGTGCCGCAGCGACAGCCGGTGTACACCGCCAAGCTGGTGGCCGATCTCGACTACCTGTCCGGTGGCCGCGTCGACTTTGGTATCGGCATTGGCTGGCTCGCGGAGGAGTTCGACGCGCTCGGCGTCCCTTTTCGCGAGCGGGCAGCGCGCTGCGAGGACTACATCGGCGCCATGAAGGCGCTCTGGACGCAGCCCGTGGCGAGCTATCAGGGCCGCTTCGTCAACATTCCGCCGGCGTACTTCAACCCGAAGCCGGTTCAGAAACCCCACCCGCCGATTTTCGTCGGCGGCGAGAGCGACGCGGCCCTGCAGCGCGTGGCGGCTCTGGGTGACGGTTGGTACGGCTTCGACCTGACCCCCGAGACGCTGGGCGAACGGCTGGCGAAACTGGGTGCGCTGCTCGATGCTGCCGGCCGGCGGCGCAGCGACATTCAGGTATTCGTGAGCCCGAACCGGCACCGGCTGACGGCGGACATGGTGGCTGCGTTTCGCGATGCGGGCGTCGATCAGGTCATCGCGCCCGCATTTGCGCGCAATCTGGACGAGCTTGACCAGCGGCTCGAGCGCTTGGCTGCGCTGCTCTGAGCCGTTGGGGGGCCGCGCACGCAAGAACCCCGTCCGATCGCGCCATCAGAGGTCGGGCATGCCCGGCAGTTGTTGATAGCTGGCAATCGCCAGCCCGGCGGCCACGCTGGTGAACGGGTCGTGGTCGACCACCTGGTGCGGAAAGCGATCGCACAAGAGGCGCCGCACGGCCGGAATCAGGCTCGAACCGCCGGTACGCAGAACGATGTCGATCTGCTCCGGGCGCAGATCCGCGCGCGCGAGCGTTGCGTCCAGGGCCGTCGCGACGTCGTGCAGCTGGGGCGCGATGATCGCCTCGAACTCCGCCCGCGTCAGCGGAATGTCGACATCAAGCTCCGGTATGTCCAGCCGAGCCGATTCCGCCTCCGACAACCGCGCCTTGAAATCCTTAATCGCCTGAAACACCGAATAGCTGAGATTGCGCTGAATCAGTTCATTCAGGCGCTCGAACTTGCGCGCACCAGGGCCGCCCTGGCGGACGCGGTCGTGTACGGGCGCGCTGTAGCGGTTCTGGTTCAGGGTGTAGGTCACCGCCCAGTTGACCAGCAGTTCCTCGTAGTCCTCGAACGGAAAGCGGGTCTCGATTTCGCGATCCATGCCCCGCCTGCGCCAGAGCTCACCCTTGCCGAGCAGCGGGAACAGCAGTTCGCGAAACAGGCGTTGATCAATGTGATCGCCGCCGAGGGCGATGCCGTGCGTGGCGATCACCTGAAATCCGTCGGACCGCCGCCGCAGCACGCAGAAGTCCAGCGTGCCGCCGCCGAAATCCAGGGTCAGCAGGTGTTCGCCCACCACATTCGGATGCGCATGCAGGAAGCTGACTGCAGCCGCAACCGGCTCGGCGTAGAACTGCCGCTGGGGAACACCCGCGTGCCGGTAGGCCTCGCCCAGCCGATTGAGCGCCAGGGCGTTGCGCAGCGGGTCGCGCCCCTCAAAGTTAACCGGCCGGCCGACGTGCGCGCAGGGCACCGCTCCGATCTCCGCGTCCAGCGCCTGGCGGATGCGAAGCAGCAAGGGCGTGATCAGCGCAACCAGCCGGAACGGATGCTCGAATACCATCAGACGGCGCACGTGCGGATCACCGAGCAGCCGCTTCGTGCCGCGAAACAGTCGGCCCTGCAAGCCGCTGTCGATGATGGGCTTGCCGTAGTGGCGCTCGGTTACGGTATCGACCGCGGTGGGGTGCTCGGGGTCATCATGCGCGACGAACTGGCTGGTCTCGGAGATCACCTCGGGAATCAGTTCGACCGTGCGACCGGTGTTGTCCCGGATGTACTGATCGATTGCCGACTGACCCGTGCGGCTCTGCAGCCGGCGATCGATGTAGGTCGCAGACGGCAGCAGCGGCTCAAGCCCCTCGAGCGGCAGCAAACGCACCTGGTGGCCGTCGTATACCGCCGCAACCGAGTTGGTCGTGCCAAAGTCGATGCCGATGCCGAAACGGCGGGTTGGGCTGGCGGCCAAAGGACGGTCTCCGATGCGGGTACGCGCAGGTAGCCGAGTCTACCGGGGGGTTACGCAGGGTGACAGCGCGAGCCGATAATGGCTTCCCGCATGCACGCGTTGACCCTGCGCCGAGGCGCCTCGCATGACCGACCCGATCTCGTTTGCCGAAGCAGCCCGACGCAAGGCGGCGCGCGACCGCGCCGCGCTGCAGGAGACCGCGCGCGGCAAGACGTTGTGCCGAAGCGGCTTTCACAAGTGGGCCATCGATCCGCGCAAGCAGTTCGACGTGCGGGCCG
>CAZVMA010000147.1:0-888 GCA_964628545.1 uncultured Pseudomonadales bacterium
GAGCAGGGCAATATCGACGTGGACGACTTCCGCTCGAAGCTGTCGTCGCGCACCCGCATGGCCGCTTTTGGTCACGTGTCGAACGCGCTTGGCACCGTCAACCCCGTGGCCACGCTGTGCGCACTCGCCCGAGCGGCCGGAGCGCTGGTGCTGATCGACGGCGCCCAGGCCGTCGCTCACATGCCGGTCGACGTTGCCCAACTGGAGTGCGATTTTTACGTATTTTCCGCCCACAAGCTGTTCGGACCGACCGGCGTTGGCGTGCTTTGGGGACGCACCGAGCTGCTGAACGAACTGCCTCCGTGGCAGGGCGGCGGCGAGATGATCGAGACCGTCACCTGGGAGCGCAGCACCTGGCAGCGCTCGCCCCATCGGTTCGAAGCCGGGACCCCGAACATTGCCGGAGTGATCGGCTTCGGTGCCGCGCTTGCCTGGTTCATGGCCACGCCGCGCGCCGCGCTGTTCGCCCACGAGGCGCAACTGCTTCGAAGCGCGGTCGCGCGCCTTGCGCACATTCCCGGACTGCGGCTGGTGGGCACGCCGCGCGAACGGCTTGGCGTGATCTCATTCCTGCTTGGCGACGCCCACCCGCACGATGTCGGCACACTGCTCGACCGCCAGGGCATCGCGGTGCGCACCGGCCACCACTGCACCATGCCGCTCATGCAGCGACTGGGGGTGCCGGGCACCGTGCGCGCGTCCTTCTCCGCGTACAACACCGAGGCCGACGTCGATCGCCTGATCGCGGGGCTCGAAAAAACGAGCACGTTCCTGTGAACTGCACTGCATGAGAGGTGGTTCCACATGTCTGTAGGTCAATTCGATCCCGCACTGCAGGATACCGGCACTATCCGGGTCACTGAGGCTGCGCGCGCGCACCTCGCCTAC
>CAZVMA010000147.1:898-6697 GCA_964628545.1 uncultured Pseudomonadales bacterium
CAGGTGAACGAGAACGGCCGGCTGGGTGTCCGACTCGGCGTCAAGGAAAGCGGCTGCAACGGCTACATGTACACGCTGGATTATCTGGATGCGCCCGGCAGCGACGACCTGGAGATCGACACCGGTGGCGCGCTTGCGCTGTACGTCAGCCGACTGGATCTGCCGCTGGTCGGCGGCACGACCGTCGAGCTGGTGCGCGAAGGCCTGAATGCATCGCTCAAGTTCAAGAACCCGAACGCCGAGAGCCACTGCGGCTGCGGCGAAAGCTTTTCGCTCCTGCGTGACAACCAGGACGCCAAGGCGCAGCAGGCCTGACGTCGTGGAGCGCCGGCTGGTTCACGTGAACAGGAACTGCCCGGCGCGGCTGGTACCCACCGGCGATCCGATCGAGATCCGCAAGGGCACGTTCGTAACCCTGACGCAGGCCCAGGGCGGCCATTTCACCGTAGTGGTGAACGGCAACATGGCGCGCATCGACGGGCGTGACGGCGACGCATTGGGCTTCGAGCCCGACGTGCTGCAGCACGCACCAAGACCGGACGGCCGCGTGGATCCGGAGCAGGTCGATACCGCGCTGGCATCGGTCTATGACCCGGAAATTCCCGTCAGCATCGTCGATCTTGGCCTCGTTTACGGGCGCGAGATCGGCGCTGATGGCGTGGTCCAGATCCGCATGACGCTGACCGCACCCGGCTGCGGCATGGGACAGGTGCTGGTGGACGACGTGCGCGAACGCGTGGGCGCAGTGCCCAACGTGCGCGCTGTCGAAGTGGCGCTGGTGTTTGACCCACCCTGGTCGCGCAGCATGATGAGCGAGGAAGCGCAGCTTGAGCTTGGCCTGTTCTAGCCGACTGCTGAACGGAGACCCGCATGCAGGACACCATGACGCTCGATGACATCCGCGACGCGTTTCGGTTCTTCGATTCCTGGGAGGACAAGTACCGGTTCGTGATCGATCTCGGCAAGTCGCTGTCCCCGCTGCCGGATGCCGAGCGGGTCGACGCGAACCTGGTACGGGGCTGCCAGAGTCAGGTGTGGCTGGTCACCCGTCACGATCCCGAAACCGGCGAACTCGACATCGGGCTCGACAGCGACGCCCATATCGTGCGCGGTCTTGGCGCCATTGTCCTGGCAGCCTATGGAGGCCGCACGCCCAGGGACATCCTGGCTTTCGACATCGACGGGCTGTTCACCGAGCTGGACCTGCTGTCGCACCTAAGCCCGACACGCGGCAACGGCCTGCGGGCCATGGTCGCACGCATTCGCGACGCGGCGCGCGCTTGCGGTTAGCATCGACGCCACGACAGGTGGAGGGACGAACGTGATTCTCGATTACAACCGACTGGATCCGGAACTGCGCGCGGCGCTGGCCCAGATGCCGCCGCTCGACATCACCCGCGATAACGTGGCCATGATCCGAGCCGCCATGGCAACGCGACGGACCGGCACCGAGGTGGCGGTGAGCGTCGAGCGCATTCCGGTCACCACGGGCGACGGCACCGTTGACGTGTTCGTGTACCGAAAAAGTCTGCGCCCAGGGCAGCCGGCCCTGCTCTGGATCCACGGTGGCGGCTATATCATCGGCTCCGCCGAGGACGACCGGGCGCGCACCATCGCCGCAGAGCTTGATATCACCGTCTGCTCGGTCGACTACCGTCTGGCGCCCGAACACCCGTTTCCGGCCGGGCCGGAAGACTGTTATGCCGCACTGACCTGGATGGTGCGAGAGGCCAGCACTCTCGGCATCGATGCCGCGCGCATCGCCATCGGCGGCGCCAGCGCCGGCGGCGGTATGGCAGCAGGGGTCGCGCTGATGAATCGCGATCGCAGCAACCATCCACTGCGCCTGCAGCTGCTGCTGTATCCCATGATCGACAACCTGCACGATACCCCATCGGGGCAATACGAAAACCATCCCGTCTGGAACCAGGGCACCTCGTTCCGGGCCTGGGAAATGTATCTGAACGGCACGCCCGGCCCTGCCGCTTCACCCTACGCTGCGGCGAGCCGCGCAACTGACCTCACCGGACTGCCCGCAGCCTACATCTGCGTCGGATCGGAGGATCTGTTCCGCGACGAGGACGTGGCCTACGCGCACCGGCTGCTGGGGGCGGATGTTCCCTGCGAATTGGCGGTATTCCCGGGGCTGTACCACGGGGGCGACATGTTTGTTCCCGGCGCCGCAGTGAGCCAGCGACTGCACAAGAGCATGCTGGCCGCGCTGGCCGACGCGCTCCGCGCGCGCTGATCTGATCAGCCGGAACTGCCGGATCCACCCAGACTAGGCCGGGCCGTTCAGCCCGGTCTGCCACCGCCGCCAGTCGGCAGGTTCGTCTACGTCCCAGATTGCTGGCAGCAGCGCTACCCGCAACCCCGCCCGAATCGCGTTCCACAACGTGTCAGAAAGCGCCCGATCAGTGCTCCAGGCCACGTTTGTGAACAATTCGGGGCACGGATGGCTGAGCCCCACCAGCCCGTAACCGCCATCCTCGGCCGGGCCGAACACGGCGTCATGGTTACGGAGCATCGACAGCGCGTGGGCCAGATAGGCTTCATCAATGGGCGGGCAATCAGTTCCAACCACGATTCCGGGAACGCCCTCATCGAGCGCGCACGCAAGCGCATGGGCCATGCGCGCCCCGAGCTCGTCGCCTGACTGTTGGCGAACCGGGAGCGCGAAACGCTGATGCCAGATCTGCACCTGGGCATCGGGAACAGCGTCGACCCACAGCGTAGCCTGCACCTGTGGCAGCGACGCGAGCCGCTCCAAAGTGTGTTCCACCAACGCGCAATGGGCCCGCAATGCGCCTTCCGACCCCAGCAGCGGCGCCAGTCGCGTTTTCACCCGACCGACGACGGGCACGCGGGCGAAGATGGCCAGCGCCGGTTTCGCCGAAGCCTCGTTCATCGACTTGCTCACAGGCTTACTCGCGAGTGTCTGGCCCGGTACCGGAACGGGCTGAGCACAAGCACCATCACGCGCTCTGCTGCGCATTCCGCCCCGGTCATTCTGACCGCTCGGGCGGATAATACGCGCGAGCCAGACGCGCTGGATCGGCACCCAGCCAGTAGCGCAGACGAAACCACCACATGGACAGCACCGTTCGGGCAACGCCCCGACGCAGCCAGCGGCGCGGTGACGTGTGCACACGCGCGCGCAGACCGATCGGCCGCTGCAGCCGACGCAAACGCGAGGACAACTCGACGTCTTCCATCAGCGGCTGCGGTGGCACCCCGCCAACGGCAGCCAGCAGCTCGCGCTGCACGAACAGGCCCTGATCACCGGTCGCAATTCCCGTGAGCCGGGAGCGCGCGTTCATGAGTGCGCCAACTACGCGGAGCAAGGGCGTGCCTGCGAGCCCGATATCGAAACGTCCCCACAGCGGCCGGTCGGGCAGCGCCAACAAGACGGCCAGACATTGCGGTTCAAGGCGCGAATCGGCGTGCAGGAACCAGATCAAGTCGCCGCGCGCACGCGCGCTGCCGAGCGCCAGCTGATGTCCGCGGCCAGGCGGGCTCGGCAGCACCAGATCAACACCCGCCCGCCGGGCAACTTCACCGCTGCCGTCACTGCTGGCGCCATCGACAACGATGATCTCAAACAGGTCCCTGCACGGGGCCAGGCCCGATACGCCGTAGTGAGTTGTCAGGTGTTCCAGCAGGGTAGCCAGCGGGACCGCGTCGTTGCGCACGGGAATGACGATAGAGAGCAGGCGTGGCACGATCGATCCTCGCGCGTAGCTCAGGTTCAGCGTGATTCCAGGTTGGCGTCCCCGACAGGAATCGAACCTGTATCTAGGTCTTAGGAGGACCCTATTCTATCCGTTGAACTACGGGGACCGGCGTGCGCCGCGGCGTTCAGAGTGGGGCCAAGGGATGCGCTGATTTTTGCTTCTGGCGCCTGGTAACGCCTAGCAACTTGGTGCTACCCCGCGGATGGCGCGCCCGGAGAGATTCGAACTCCCGACCTCATGGTTCGTAGCCATGCGCTCTATCCAACTGAGCTACGGGCGCATCCGCGAAAGGCGCGCCATTATCAGTGCGACCCTCGGGGGCGTCAAGGAAATGGAAGGCCAAATAGAAGGGCATATAGGACGGCAAGGGACATCATTCACCATGGCACGTGCGACGCGCGCCCGGCACACCTTAACCGGGGATGCGCTAAGAAATTCTCGATGGAGCCACGACGCGCCTTCTGCGACGATGCGGCCCGTTGCTCGGGCGTTTAGCAGACCCGAGACGCGACGCCCGCTTCGAACGGCAACAGGAGCCGTAACCGACATGTCCAACCGAGACACCGAATCTGCCACCAAAACCTTCCGAGGCTGGCGTCTCATCGGCGCCATCATGTGCGTGATCGTGGTGCTCGCGATCGTGAGCGCCGTCGTCGACTGGGTCGTCATCGGCCCGCTTGAAGGACGGATGTTCTGACACACGGACGCACGGATCGCGCACGCACAGACGTCGTCGCCGCCGTCGTCGTGCGTGACGCCGCCGTTCTGGTCGCGCAGCGACCGGTGGGCAAAGACCATGCCGGCCTGTGGGAGCTACCGGGCGGCAAGGTCGAGGCCGGAGAATCTCTGATCGAAGCCCTTCAGCGCGAGCTCCGGGAGGAACTGGGCGTCAAATCGTTCGTCAGCGGCGATGCGCTCTACTTGGACGCTTCTCCGGAGAACGACCTGACTATTCACTTTCTGCCCGCAATCCTCGAGGGCGAGCCTCAAGCGCTCGAACATGCGGCTCTGGCTTGGTTGCCCGCGCACGATCTGGTCAACGTGCCGCTAGCGCCCGCTGACCGGCGCTTCGTCAGTCACTGGCTGGACGCCGAGTATCGCAATCAAACGCGCGGACCAGGCCCGACAACAACTCGATAGGCGGCTATTCGCGCCGCAACCAAACCCGCTCTCGCAGTTCAGTCTCGTCCCCGGAGCCATCCAGCCCAACCATCTCCCCGTAGGCGCTGCGGTGCACGAACACAGCCTCACGCGCGCCGGCCTCGGCGAGCGCCCGCTGCGCCGCATAACGACTGCGATACTGCAGCGGTCGACCACGCCCATCGCAGATCGGGTCAGACTGCTCGCCCGACAGCACGTAAAGCACATAGATCATGGGATCGAACCCATGGATCTCGAGAGGGGTGGGGCTACCTGAAGCGAGCCTGGCGGCAAGTTGCGAGAGTGTCATACGTGCAGTAACTCCGTATTTCTGGCGTTTATCGCAAGGCGCAGGCTCTACCATCCACCGTTCTGTCGCCGGAGCCTTCAATGCCCTGCCGCTTGCCGCAGACTAGATCTCTTGTAACGAACCGCACCGGACCAATGGCGAATTGGGATGCGCGAGGTTTCGTCGCAGCTGCGTTCGCCCTGCTACTCGCGGGCTGTCAGAGCGTCGACCCGACGCCTGCCTACGACGGTGCGCAGCTGTTTCAAGGCTACTGCGCTGCGTGTCACGGCCCTGTCGGCGCGGGGGATGGTCCGATGGCACCCCATCTGACGAGGGGGGTACCGGATCTGCGAACGCACAGCCAACGTCACCTTCAGGTCTATCCCGAAGATGACGTGCGGGCAGTCATCGATGGCCGCAGCTTCCGCCCACTTCACGGCGCCCCCGACATGCCGGTATGGGGCTACCAGTTCCGACGCGAGGAAGGCACCACGAGCGCCGACCTGAGACGGGTCGAAGCGCGCATCGAGGCGGTGGTTCTGCATATCCGAGGGCTTCAGACGCCCTGATTCGCATCGATTGGCCGGCGCGCGGAAGTAACCCTCGTCGGCTATACCATCGAAGGCTTATAGATGT
>CAZVMA010000148.1:0-6653 GCA_964628545.1 uncultured Pseudomonadales bacterium
TCCGACACCACCACACCGCTTTTGCCCAAACGATTGCGCTTCATGTTCCCTCCCTGACGTGCCATGTCCGACAGATGACGGCCGCGTGCCATGAACAATGGTCGCAGAACGATGGTCGCGAAGCATGCCGCAAGCGGCCTAATCGGGCGAGCGGTATTCCCGGATCGGCGCCCAGACGCGTGCGATGACGAGTGTGGCGACAATTGAGATGACGCCCCCCAATACCATGGTGTTGGCGGCCCCGATCCAGGCTGCCCACACGCCCACCCAGATGGTGCCAATGTTGTTGGCGCTCTGGGCGGCCACCACCATCAGGGAAAATGCGCGCCCGCGCATGTGGTCGGGGGTGGTCAGCATCACCGTGGTTTGACGCACCGCGACCGTGACCGCGTCGGCGGCGCCAAGCAGCCCGATCATGAGTGCGCCGAACCACAGCGACGTGGCAAGCCCGAACCCGAACAGCAGCACGCCGTAGGCTAGCGATGCCCACAGCACCAGTAGTCCCGGGGCTCGGTACGCGGCAAACAGGCCGGCAATCACGGCGCCCGCGATCGCGCCGGCCGAGTTGGCCGCGCCCAGCAGGCCGGTGGCGCTGGCGCCGCCGGCAAACAGACCCAGCGCGAGCACCGGCAGAATTTCCCGGTAGAACGAGGCGACAGTGATGCCGGCATCCAGCAGGAACAGGCCGGGCAGGATCGGGTGGCGACGCACGTAGTGCAGACCTTCCCGAGCCAGAGCGAGTGTGGATGGTGCACGTCCCGCGGGTGTTCCAGCGCTACCCGGTACCGCAAGCCCGGAGGCGCTGATACCGCCCGGCAGCAGTGCGGCCGTGGCCGCGAGCAAAGCGGCCACCAGAAACGCCACGGTCAGCCCTGCCGCCAGTGACAGCGCGGCGAACAGCAGTGGACCGGCGATGGCGGCGATGTTTTGAGAAGCGGTGTCCACCGCGTTGGCCCGCAGCAGCTGCGGGTGCGGAACGACCGCGGGAACCAGCGCCGAGCGCGCGGGGCTGGCCAGCATCTTGAATGCGGCGGTCAGCGCGATGCCGGCCTAGACCAGCAAGGGTGACAGCAGCCCCGCGCCGTTCAAGCCCGTGAGCAGAAGCAGGGCCACGCAGGTGGTGCCATGGGCCGCGGTCATCAGGCGTTTGCGGTCGACGCGGTCGGCGAGCGCGCCGCCCCACAGCAGCGTGGGAATCTGGACCACCAGCTGGATCACGCCGATAGCGCCGACCGCCAGCGCGGACCCGGTGGCGTCCAGTAACCACTGGGACGTACCGAGAATGCGGAACCATGTGACCAGACTGGCGGCGAACATGGCGCCCCAGAGAAAGCGGTAATCGCGGATGCGGAACACGGACAGCGCCGCTGCGATGCCGCGGGATTCCGGGGCGTCTTCGGGTTTTGCTTCGGTTTTTTCGACCAAAAGAGTGCCTAATCGAGTGTTTTCACGGGTAACACCCCAGACTACCATCGTTTACAAGTGGAGAAAGGCGGTGAACGCACGCGCTTTGGTGTTGTGGTTGGCAGCGGTGCTGTCCGTGGTCGGTCCTCAGGTCGGTCGCGCGCTTGAGATTGGAGACCCCGCGCCTCCGTTTGAGTTGAAGGCTTCGGACGGCAAGACCTACCGGCTTACCGATTATGCCGGCAAGCAGGCAGTGGTGATCGCGTGGTATCCGCGAGCGTTCACCAGCGGCTGCACGGTAGAGTGCCGATCGCTGGCGCAGAACGGTGACCTGTTGCGGGCATTCGATGTGGCGTATTTCATGGCCAGCGTCGATCCGGCAGACGATAACGCCCGTTTTGCCGCGGAAGCCGGCGCTGATTTTCCGCTGTTGTCCGATCCGGACAAAACCACGGCAAAAGCCTACGATGTTCTGGGCATGATGGGTGTGGCCAACCGGCACACGATCTACATCGATCAATCGGGGCGTGTCGTGGCCATCGATCGAGACGTTCGGCCGGCGACCTCCGCGGAGGACATGGCCGCTCGTCTGGAAGCGCTCGGGGTCCCCCGACGCTGACCGCGTGCGCTGGCTGCAGCCGGCGCCGCTTGGTGTTCGCAAGAGGAGATAACGAAATGGAACGTGACTCGAGAAACGGCGGCTTCCCCGCGAACCGCCCCGGCGCACTGGCCTACGGCCAGGCCTCGCCTGCAGCACAAGCCGGCTATGCCGCGGATGCGGCATCGGCCAGCGTCGCGATGGGCCGCGTGCTGCGCAACACCTATCTGCTGCTGGGGCTGACGCTGGGCTGGAGCGCCCTGGTCGCCGCCATGGCTATGGCGTTCAACGTGCCCTATCTGGGGCCGATCGTAACGCTGATCGGTTTCTTCGGTTTGCTCTTCGCCGTGCACAAGACCGCCAACAGCGCACTCGGGCTGGTGATGGTGTTCGCGCTGACCGGGTTCATGGGTCTCTCGCTTGGGCCCATCCTCAGCCACTACATGGCGCTGGCCAATGGCCCCAGCCTGGTGGCATCGGCACTGGGCTGCACGGCGCTGGCCTTCGTCGGCCTGTCTGCGTATGCGCTGGTGACCCGGAAGGATTTCAGTTTCCTCACCGGTTTTCTGGTGGTTGGAACGTTTGTGATCCTCGGCGTGGTGCTGGCAGGCATCTTCTTCGATCTGTCAGCCTTCCAGGGCGCCATTTCGGCCGCGGTGGTGCTGCTGTCGTGTGCGCTGATCCTGTGGCAGACGAGCGCCATCATTCACGGTGGTGAGACCAACTACATTCTCGCCACGGTGTCTCTGTACGTCTCGATCTACAACCTGTTCCTGTCGCTGCTGCAGCTGTTTGGGATGGCTAGCGACGAATAAGCCGGCGCAAGCGGGCGCGGGGCCTCTGCTCTGAAGGGCGCCTCGCTGCCCGCGGTCCGGTTGATCGCCGGTCACGCGGTCAGCGTGCGGTACACCTGTGCCAAGGCGTCCGGCAGGTCCTCGATCTCATCCATGATCAGATAACGCGCGTCGGGGCACATCCGGCGCAAGTAGTCGTGGCCCGATTTGTCGACGGTCAGACAGAAGGTCTCGACTCCCTTGGCCTGCGCCTCCTGCAGGGCGCGCGCGGTATCCTGCACGCCGTACTCATGGTTGCCACGCACCGGGCCATAGTCGCTGTCCTGGGGAAAACCGTCGCTCAGGATGATCAGCACCTTCAGCGCGCTGCCCGATTCGATCAGCTTGCGCACGGCGTGACGAATGGCCGGGCCCATGCGCGTGCTGCGCTTCGGCTTCATGCCCGCGATGGCGGCCAGCGTTGCTGGCGTGAACCGCTCCCCTGGTTCCTTGGCGACAAAGAACTCGACGCAGTCGCGCCCGAAGCCGGAAAAACCGTAGATCCCATAGGCGTCGCCGAGCCCTTCCAGGCCGGCGGACAGGATCAGCATGGTCTCGCGCTGCACATCGATGATGCGCCGGGGCGTTGGCTCAGGCTGCCAAGGTGGATCGTCGGCGCCGTAGGGGTCGCGCAGATTGACCTGGCCGTCATCTGTCGACGGAGCCGGCAAGCCCTTGTCGACCGGGTCGTCCGTGGAGGCCGAGAGGTCCACCAGAAACGCGGCGCAGATATCGCGGTGGACCCGGTCCCGCCGGCTGTACACCCGTTCATCGGGTGACTGACCCGCGCGCGCATCCTGACGCGCGTCCAGCACCGCGTTGAAATCCAGCTCGTCACCGTCGGCCACGCGACGCACGCGCTGAAACCCGAGCGGGCGGATCGTCTCCAGCTGGCGCTGCACGCGGGCTCGATGTGCGCGCATCAGCGTGATCAGCGGTGCCAGATCGACACTGTCGTCCGGCGCCAGACGCACCTCGTACAACCGGCACCAGCGCCGCAGATAGGCGTGCGACAGGTAGTTCCATTCGTCGTAGCGATAGCTGCGCGCATTCGGGTATTCCTTGCCGAGGGCGTCCTGAATGGCCGAGCGCTCCATGTCGATGCGACGGTTCAGGGTGTCGCGCTCGCGCTCGAGCGCCGCTAGGTGTTGATCCTCGGGGCGCAGCTCGCCATCCGCGAGATCCTCGGCATCGCCCGCGAATGGGTCATCGCCCTCAAGAAACTCCAGCCCCGTGATGGTCTGATTCATCTCGGCCAGATCCTCGCGCCAGTCCTCGAGCCGCGCCTCGCGCTGCATCCAGCTGGCGGCGCCGTTCAGCTCTTCCTCGAGCGGCAGGGGCAGCGTCTCCGGACGCGCCGCAATCAGGGGCGCGAGCAGCTGCATCAGCTCGGCGCAGGCGGCCGCCGACTGATAGACGTCGGTCGGTGCGGTGGCGATGCCGACAAGCACGGCGGCGCAGGGTTCGAGCACGCCGGTATGGTCCATCAGTACGGCGACCCGGGCATCGAACCCCAACGCGATACATTCAAGCGCGTGCAGCAGAGCGGGCAGGGCAGTCACGGCGTCTGGCGGGGCGCGCTCGATCAGAAAATCATGGTACCGGCGCAGATGCCGGTGGCCGCCCGGGTAATGGCGCCCGATCAGTGCGTCGATGCGCACGCGTTCGCAAAGATGCAGCAGGCCATTCGCGAGTGGCGGCAGCGCGAAGCACTGACAGAAGCGTTCGAAATCGCTGACCCGCAGCCCGGGCATCGCGGCACGCGCGCGCTCTACGGCATCGGTTCCCGCAATCCCCGGCAGACGCCGCAGCGCTTCATCGGCGTTGAACCGATAGGTACCGAACTCCCGGTGCGCCAGCTGCTGCAGCGCGAGCACCCGATAGGCGCTGGTGTCGGGCGCCTCCAGCCGCTCGGGCAGATACAGGGTGTCACGGGTCAGCGCGCTGCTGTCGTCCTCCAGCCGCACGCGTCGACCCGCGAACTCACCGGTTGCGGCGATATGGTAGTAGCGTCCGGCGATACCCTCGGCGAACAGGGCCAGGGACGACTCTACATCGGCCAGTTCAATCTGCATGGGTCAGGGCAGAACGGCGTCGACGATGTCGCGAATCGCGCTTTGTACTGTGGCGTCATCGCTGACCGCATTCACGATGGCAATGTCCGCTGCCCGGCGCGGATCGATACCGCGTGCGGTCAGCTGCCCCGTGTACACCAGCAGGCGAGTGCTGACCCCCTCTTCGAAACCGTGCTCGCGCAGGTTGCGCACTTTCTCACCAATCACCGCCAGTCGGTCCGCCAGCGCACCGTCGACGCCGGTTTCGTGCGCAACGATCGCGGCCTCGCGCTCGCGATCGGGATAGTCGAAGGTCAGGCTGACGAAGCGCTGTCGGGTGCTGGGCTTCAGGTCCTTCAGCACGCTCTGGTAACCCGGGTTGAACGACATCACCAGGCAGAACTGCGGCGGCGCGAGCAGCAGTTCCCCGCATTTTTCCAGTGGCAGCATGCGCCGGTCATCGGCGAGCGGATGGATGACCACGGTGGTGTCGCGGCGGGCCTCGACGATTTCATCGAGATAGCAGATGGCGCCGGCGCGCACAGCGCGCGCGAGCGGGCCATCCACCCAGACGGTCTGCTCGGCCGTGATCAGATATCGGCCAACCAGGTCGGCGGCGGTCAGGTCATCGTGGCATGACACGGTGACCAGCGGGCGCTGGAGCCGCCAGGCCATGTGCTCGACAAAGCGGGTCTTGCCGCAGCCGGTGGGGCCTTTGAGCAGAACGGGCAGGCGATTGGTATAGGCCGCCTCGAACAGCCCCAGTTCGTCGCCCGTAGGCAGGTAATGGGGCTCGCGTTCGATGTAGCGGGACTCGGTGGCGAAGCTGCGAGCTTGCGAGTCATCGGGCAGGATGGGGGTTATGGTCATGGCGGTCTGGCATGGGCGCATCGGGCGTTGCGGCGTCGCAGTACGGGATTATGCCTCTCGCCCTGGCGGCTGCAGCGCAGTCTGATCCATCTGGTGGACCAGGGAAATCCGGTTTTCGCCTTGCGCCGTCCAGCAGCCCTGGGTTTTGATGCTAAGATTATTTCAACATGTGAAGGTTCGGGCCATCTGCATCGTATTCGGCGGGCCCCTTTCTTTCATCTCTTGCGTCATGTTTTGCTTCATTTTTTTCTTCCGTTCCTTTCATTGATTTTTTTGTTTGCAAGTGGTCCGCCAGACGCAGCCTCAAGCCGACCGAAAGCCCGGCGGCAGCACCACCCCCGGCGCAAGACAAGGCTGACGGCCCGGCAGAACACCGGCAAAAGACGAAGATAAGCATGCCACCCATCCGGTTGACGACAATTCCGGCGCTCGGCGGAGCGCTTTTTTTCTGCCTGGTCCCAGCGCCGGCCCCGGCGCAATGGGCAGTATCTGATCCATTCCGGGCGGAGGCCCGAGTTGCAAACGCCCACCACCTGAAGTGGGAGACCAACCTGACGCTGCCAGCGGTGGGGGTTGCCCAGCCGGCCGGTTCTTTGACCGCCTCAACCGCACTGTCCCTTGCCGAGCTGACCGAATTTGCCCTGCGCAACAACCCGCGCACGCGCCAATCCTGGCTGGCGGCGCGCGCAGCTGCCGCGGGGGTCGGTATCGAGCAGGCGGACCGTCTGCCCTCGATTACCGGCCAATACGGCGCAAGCCGCACGCAGCAGGTGACCAGCCAGGGGGCGGTTGTACCCTGGCAGACCCGCTTCGGTCCTTCGGTGGCCTTCAGCTACGTGCTGTATGACTTCGGCGTGCGCGGTCTGCAGATCGAGAGCGCCGCGTTCAAGCTGC
>CAZVMA010000149.1:0-6640 GCA_964628545.1 uncultured Pseudomonadales bacterium
ACCCTCGGAGATCATCGGCCCGATGAACGTAGCCTCGTCGCGCGGATCGCCCATGCGCAGCGCGCGTACTGCGGCGACCAGCCGCTCGCGCAGCGCGGAATAGATCGACTCATGAGCAAAGATGCGCTGCACGCTGATGCAGCTTTGGCCGGACTGGAAGAACGCCCCGAAGACGATGCGCTCGACCACATCATCAAGACGATCAGCCTGGTCCGCATCCACGACGCAGGCGGCGTTGCCGCCCAGCTCCAGCACCACTTTCTTGCGGCCCGATTTGGCCTTCAGCTGCCAGCCGACATCGGGCGAACCGGTGAACGACAGCAGCTTCAGTCGATCATCCTCGGTGAACAGATCGGCGCCGCCACGATGCGCGGGAAGAATTGAAAACGCGCCTTCCGGCAGCCCCGTTTCGGCCAGCACCTCGCCGATGATCAGCGCACCCACGGGCGTACGGCTTGCGGGCTTCATGACCCACGTGCATCCCGCCGCAATGGCGGGCGCAATCTTGTGGGCGGCCAGATTGAGCGGGAAATTGAACGGGCTGATCAGCGAACAAGGGCCGATCGGTACCCGCTTCCACATGCCGCGGTAGCCCTTCGCCCGTGGCGATATCGCGAGATCCATGACCTCACCGCCAACGCGCACCGCTTCCTCGCTCGCCACCCGGAAGGTATCGATGAGCCGCGTGACCTCACCCCGAGCATCGCGAATCGGCTTGCCGGCCTCGATGCACAGGGCCAGTGCCAGCTCATCAAACCGCTCGGTGAAACGAGCCACGCAGTGTGCCAGCACAGCTTGCCGCTCGTATGCGGGCATGCGGGCCATAGCCTCCTGCGCCGACACCGCCGCACCAATGCCGGCGTCGATTGCAACAGCATCCGCCATGGCGACCCGGGTAGCGACCACCCCCGTGTACTTGTCTGTGACCTCGAGATCCTGGTTCGCGTACACCGCCCGATTGGCGAGATAGTACGGATAAGCCTCCTTCAGCATCTGCGTCTCCTCGATCGGCCGATATTCAGATCTGGGCGGACAGCTCGCGAATCTCGTGATTCAGGATGCGGTCGTTGTCGGAGTAATCGACAGGAACCTCGATGAGGTCTACCCCGGGGGCGGCGAGCGTGCGCTCCAGCAGGGGCAGAAATTCGTCGGCAGACCCCGGTCGGTGACCGCGCGCGCCATAGCTTTCGGCGTACTTCACGAAGTCCGGGTTGGTCATGTCCATGCCAAACGTCGGGAAGTTCATGTTCGCCTGTTTCCACTTGATCATGCCGAACGCGTCGTCGCGCAGCACCAGCACCGTCAGGTTCAGGCCCAGCCGAACGGCGGTCTCCAATTCCTGCGAGTTCATCATGAAGCCGCCGTCACCGCAGACGGCGACCACCTTGCGGTGCGGGTAGACGATTTGCGCCGCCATCGCCGACGGCAGACCGGCGCCCATGGTGGCCAGGGCGTTATCAAGCAACAGCGTATTCGGGTACTGACAGCGGAAGTAGCGCGCGAACCAGATCTTGTACATGCCGTTGTCGAGCGCGGCGATGCCGTCACCCTGCAGGGCGCGCCGAACGTCGGCCACCAGACGCACCGGGTGCATGGGAAAACGACCGTCCCCCGCATTGCTGGCGAGATGCCGCAACAGGTGCTCGCGCACGTGATCGAACCAGTCGAAATCCCAGTGGGCCTGGCGTTCGAGACGCTGTTTGAGACGCCAGACCGAGTTGGCCACATCGCCCACCACCTCGATCTGGGGAAAGTAGACCGTGTCCACTTCAGCGCTGAAAAAATTGACGTGGATCACCGTGCGATCGCCGCGCTTCATGAAGAATGGCGGCTTTTCCACGACGTCGTGCCCGACGTTGATGATGCAGTCCGAGCGCTCGATGGCGCGATGCACGAAGTCGCCGTCCGACAGCGCCGCGTTGCCGAGCCACAGCGGATGCTCTTCATCCACCACGCCCTTACCCATCTGCGTGGTGAAAAACGGCACACTCAGTTTCTCGACGAACTCGCGCAACATGTTGCTGGTGGTCTTGCGATTCGCGCCGGCGCCGATCATTAACAGGGGCCGCTTGGCGTTGGTGATCGCGTCCACCGCGCGAGCGATGGCTTTCTCGTCCGCCAGCGGTCGACGGGTGTAGCTCGCCGGAATGACGCTGGCGTCGGTTTCCTCGTGCGCAATATCCTCGGGCAGCTCGAGGTGCGTGGCGCCCGGCCGCTCTTCCTCCGCCCTGCGAAACGACTCGCGTACCCGGGCGGGAATGATGTCGGCGGAGATGATCTGACGCGTGTACTTGGTCAGGGGCTTCATCATGTCGACCACGTCGACGATCTGAAAATGTCCCTGCTTGCTGACCTTGATCGGCTTTTGACCGGTGATCATCAGCATCGGCATGGCGCCGAGCTGCGCATACGCCGCAGCGGTGACCAGGTTGGTCGCGCCCGGGCCGAGCGTGGCAAGACAAACCCCGGCCTTGCCGGTCAGCCGGCCGTAGGTCGCCGCCATGAAACCGGCGGCCTGTTCATGACGGGTCAGGACCAGTCGAATCGATGACGTGCGCAGCGCCTCCAGAAGGTCGAGGTTCTCCTCACCCGGAATGCCAAACACGTATTCGACGCCCTCCGCTTCCAGCGCCTTGACGAACAGGTCCGATGCTTTCATGGCGGAATCACCTCGATTTCAGGATGGATGCAGGGCTGCGATAGAACGCTTGAGCGGATTCCGGACTGCGCCCAGACAGCGCGCGCAGAATTGCACGGGGCTACTGGTCCGTCCACCACGCATAGAACTCCTCAAACCCGATGGCGCCACTGCCGTCTCGATCGAGCTCGCGAAAGCCGATGCGCAGGTCCTGCGGCTTCATCCCGGCCCCCAGCAGTTTCAGCAGGCGCCCGAATTCCTCGATGCCGATGGTGCCGCTGCCGTCCTTGTCGAAGGCATCAAAGGTCTCGCGCAGTTCCTCGCGCCGGTCGTCATCGTCATCGTCACGCATGCTTTGCTCCCGAACACTCGTTGCCATGCTCTCGCCACCGTGGCCCCGCTACCGTGGCTTGTCTACTGTGGCTTGCGAAGAGGGTCTCGCTTCGTCCGGCACCCGGTGCGCCGGACGTGCCGTGACCAACATGGAACGATCCCGAGCCCCGCGCGTCAATGGTGGCCCACGCACGCGAGGGTCTCCTCCCAGGAAGACCGCTACCGCGACAGGCGCTTCGATTACAATCGTCGGCTGACCTCGCGCCGTTCGTCTGGCGCGCGACCCTGGGGCGGGAGGCCCGATGCATTCAGCGACACCCGTCCGATCTCGTCGTGCCCTGGCCGCAACGCTGCACCGCCGAGGTCGCTACCTCGGCGCCGCTGGGCGACCGCCCCTTGCTGCAGCGCGTCGACCGGGCGCGATCAGCGCGGCCCAGACGAGTGTTACGCGCGCCCGCATCCTGCTGATGTGCCTGCTGTTCAGCGCCGCAGCCCTGTTCGGCAGCGATGCGCGCGCGACGAGCGGCGACCCCGAATCAGCGGCGCCTGCGGATCGCCCGGTCGCCAGCGCCGGTGCCTTGACACACGAACCCACGCTCGACGGCAACGTTGCGGGCGATCCCGCCTGGAGCGGTCTGACACCCGCCACCGGATTCTGGCAGGTGCAGCCGAACGAGGGCGCGCCCTCCACCCAGCGCACCGAGGTGTTCATCGGCTATACGCAGGATGCGCTGTACCTGGGGGTGATCTGCCACGACACGGATCCCTCCGGCATCATCGTCTCGGACAGCCGCCGCGATTCCAACCTCGAGGAAGGCGACAGTTTTCAGGTGCTGATCGATACCTTCCGGGACGGCCAGAACGGCTTCATTTTCGGCACCAATCCGGCTGGCATCGAATACGACGGACAGGTGACAAGGGAGGGCGCGGGCTCCACGGGACCGGGCGGCGGCATGAGCAACATGCAGTCGGGCTCTGGCGGTGGCTTCAACCTGAACTGGGACACCACCTGGACCGTGCGCTCGTCTGTGAACGAAACAGGCTGGACGGCCGAGTTTCGCATTCCGTTTCGCTCGCTGCGCTTTGCGCCGGGCGCAGCGCCGGTCTGGGGGCTCAATTTTCAGCGCAATATCCGCCGCAATAACGAGGTGGCCTACTGGGCGCCGCTACCGCGGCAGTACAACCTCTACCGGGTTTCGCAGGCGGGATCCCTCGAGAACCTGTCGCTACCCACGCTGCGCAACCTCAAGGTCATCCCGTACGCGCTCGGGCTCGCGGCGCGGGGCGGCGATCAAGGCGGCACCGAGCTCACGCAGGAGCTGGGCGTCGATGTGAAGTACTCGCTGACGCCAAGCCTGACGCTGGACGCGACCTACAACACCGATTTTGCGCAGGTCGAAGTCGATGACCTGCAGGTGAACCTGGATCGATTTAACCTGTTCTTTCCCGAGAAAAGACCCTTTTTCCTCGAAAACGCCGGCATTTTCTCGGTGGGCACGCCGCGCGAGGTCGAGCTGTTCTTCAGCCGCCGTATCGGCATTTCGGCCAGCGGCGCGCCGCAACCCATCGAAGGCGGCGCGCGCGTGTCTGGCCGTATCGGCAGCAGCACGAACTTGGGGCTGCTGCGCATGCGTACCGAGGCCGTGGACGGCGTAGCGGCCCAGAATGACTTCACCGTCGCCCGGGTCAACCAAGAGTTCGCGAATCGCTCGTCGCTGGGCGCAATCTACGTCGAGCGCACGGGCGATCGAGCACTCGGGGCAGCCGGCAACGACGACTACAACCGGGTGTTCGCGGTGGATGGCCGACTGGGCATCGGGCGCGACGGCATGCTGAACGGTTATGTGGCGCGTTCCGACACACCGGAGCTCGACGGCAAGGACTACGCGGTTTCGCTGATCGGCCAGTACAACAGTCAGGCCTGGAGCGGCAATCTCGGCTACTCGGAGGTCGGCCGCAACTTCAACCCCGAGGTCGGTTTTCTGCGCCGCTCAAACTACAAGAAGGCCGAAGGCTACGTGCTGCATCGCTACCGTCCGGAGGACCTGTTCGGTCTGCTGGAGTTACGCCCGCACATCGCTTACCGCGGCTTCTGGGGCAACGAAGACAATCTTTACGAGAGCGGCTTTCTGCACATCGACAATCACTGGGAGTGGCGCTCCGGCTTCGAGGTACATACCGGCCTGAATCTGGTGCACGAATGGGTGCGAACGCCGTTCGCGCTAACGCGCGACGCTGAAATTCCGGTGGGCGAATACAACGAACGCGAAGCGCAGATCGTGTTGATCACCAATCAGGGTGAAGCCGTGTCGCTGGAGATGGAGTCGAAGATCGGTGGTTTCTTCGGGGGTGAGCGAGTGAGCGCCAGCCCGATCATCCGCATGCGGGCGGGCGACGCCTTTACCTCTGAAGTGGCGTGGGTCTATAACCGCATCGACATTCGCGACGTGGCAGAAGACGTCGAGATCAACGTCGCACGACTGCGGTTGTCCTATTCCCTGACGCCACGCATGCTGCTGCAGGCGCTGATTCAGTACGACGATCGCACCGACCTGGTCGCCACCAATCTGCGCTTTTCCTGGCTGCAGAGCGCCAACGCCGGTATCTATCTCGTCTACAACGAGGTCGACGACGAGAACGTGGTGGGACCAATCGACCCTCGGCGGGAGATCGCCCTGAAAGTCAGCTGGATCTTCGACGTGCTCTAAGCGGCACGCAGACGCGGCTGGAGGTGCGCATGCGACGTCCACCGGTGCCAAGGCCCGCCATTGCGGCCCTGCCCGTTTCGAAGATACGCGCGGTCGCCAACGCCGCGCTGGGCAAGCCCGGGGTGCTGCCGTTCTGGTTCGGCGAAAGCGACCAGGTAACACCCGAACATGTGCGGGCCGCGGCGATTGCGTCGCTTCAGGCTGGCGATACGTTCTATACCCACAACTACGGCGTTCCCGCCCTGCGCGATGCGCTGTCGACCTACCTGCAGCGGCTGCACGGCGGAACGATCACGCGCGACCGGATCATTGTGACGAGCGCCGGCATTTCCGCGCTGATGATCGCCATGCAGGCCATTCTCTCGCCGGGTGATCGGGTGGTGGTGCTGGCCCCTACGTGGCCGAGCCTCACTGAGATTCCGAGTGTCCTGGGGGCGGTGCCGCATCGCGTTCATCTGACGGCCACGGCAGACGGGTTTCAGCTGCTGCTTGACGACCTGTTGGAGGCCATCACGCCGAACACACGCCTGGTCATCCTGAACTCTCCGGCGAACCCGACTGGCTGGACCATCCCGGCGGAGCAGCGGGCGCCCATTCTTGATCGCTGTCGCGAGGTAGGCGCCTGGATAATCTGTGATGATGTATATGAGCGATTATTGATTAATAGTGCAGAGCTCTGCTCGCCCTCGTTCCTACCGATGATCGACGCGGAAGACCGAGTGATCAGCGTCAACAGTTTTTCCAAGGCTTGGGCGATGACCGGCTGGCGACTCGGCTGGATGGTCGCGCCCACTGCCATGACCCCGGAACTGGCCAAACTGCTCGAATTCAACACCTCCTGCGCGCCGGGCTTCGTGCAGGCGGGCGGTCTGGCCGCGCTGACGCATGCAGCGGAACACGAGGAGCAGGATCTACGGGCATTGCGGGCCCGGCTAGACGCGCAAGCCAGTCGTCTGGTGGC
>CAZVMA010000150.1:0-6024 GCA_964628545.1 uncultured Pseudomonadales bacterium
TTTCCCTGCAATCCTAATCTCTATATTTAGGAATACAAGGATAATGCCCGTTGCGCCCGGGTTTCCGGTGGCGGCGTTCAACAAAAGCCCCGACCTGCGCTTCGATCAACTCTTTGCTCAGTGTGTGGCCCTCGCCTTCGAAAAGCTCATGTCGATCCGGACGTAACGCCTCTATCAGCTTTTCCCAGACGTTTGGCATGTACCCCGAATCCTGCTCGCCCATGTAGATCTCGAGCCACGCTGGCTTCGGCAGTGCGCCTTCAATGGCGGCAGCAAAACGTCGAGCATCGGGTGGGCGGAAATACGTGCCTGAGACCACCGTCTTTCCAAGCACCGGGCTGAGAAGCATCGCCGAAGTATCGATGGGTGGTCGGCCGAGCAAGGCAAGTAACAACAGATAGGCGCCGTAGGAGTTTGCGATGAGCGGAGCACGCGCCGCTTCGGCTTCCGCGACGCACTTCATAACGGCCGCAATCTGATCATCATGCGACTGCCTCAGCCACTCGGCAGACAGGCTGATCCCGGTGACAGCACCAAGCTGCGAGGATAGGTGAGCGCCGAGCCCGTGCTCGAGTGATCCACCCCGCCCTGTGATCAAAAACACCGCCGACATAGACATGCTCCTGCGAACCGATCAGCGCTTGGCCTACCGATATGACAACCTGACACACACGTTGATCGGGCCGCTTACCTCGCTGCGTGCCGGTGTCCTTCGCGCAACGTTTCCAGCGTTCGATTGCCGCTACTTGAACACTTGAAGATCGTTTTGTCGCGGCACCCAAGTCGTTTCTGGGACGCTCAAAGCACCCGTAGCAAGCCACTGGGAATCGCGGTTATAGTGCGTCGGCTTCGCAAAACGACCAACCCACGAGAGCTGATCGGGGATAGGTGCGGGATAGAAGCGCTGCGCCCGTAGCTCAGCTGGATAGAGCATCTGGCTTCGAACCAGAGGGTCGGGAGTTCGAGTCTCTCCGGGCGCGCCACGTCTTGATTGGGCCAAGGGGAAAGCGTGCCGGTGGCCTCACGGTCGCGGGCCGCGCGCGAGGGGAGGCAGGCATGGGCACGATCTGGCTCGGCGACACTGCGCTCGAAACAGCTGAAATCGAGCGGCGCAGCCGCCAGGCGGCAGCCGGGTTCGAGGCGCTTGGTCTGGTGGCCGGTGACGGCGTCGCCATCTATCTGCGCAACGATTATCCCTTCTTCGAAGCCTCTCTCGGCGCGAGCAGCGCCGGTCTGTATCCCGTCGCCGTCAACTGGCACTACACGCCCGCAGAGGCCGAGTACCTGTTGCGCGACTCGGGCGTGAAAGTGCTGGTCATTCACGCCGATTTTCTGGGCTCGATTCGCGATGTCATTCCGGAAGATGTGACCGTTCTGGCCGTGCCGGTGCCTGATGTCATTCGCGCCGCCTACGGATTGACCGAGGCTCAGTGCGCCATCCCTGACGGCATCCTGGACTGGTCGATCTGGCGCGCGGGATTCAGCGATGCCCCGCGTCCGCCCGCCCCTATGCCGAGCACGATCATCTACACCTCGGGGACGACGGGTCGCCCGAAGGGCGTGCGGCGCCCCACGGCAACGCCTGAGCAGGCGTCGATCAGCGCGCGCATGCTGGCGCAAAGCTATGGCTTCGACCAATACCAGGGCCGTGGCCACGAGATCACCACGGCGATCGTCGGCCCCATTTATCACTCGGCGCCGAACGCCCACGCGCAGTTCTGTTTTCGGCAGGGTGCGAGCATCGAGATCATGCCGCGCTTCGATCCCGAAGCCCTGCTGGCGGCCATCGAGCGGCGCCGCATCACGCACCTGAACATGGTGCCGATCATGTTCAACCGCCTGCTGAAGCTGCCGCTCGCCGAGCGATCGCGCTACGACCTCTCCTCGCTGCGCTTCGTGGCCCATGCGGCGGCGCCGGTATCGCCGCCGATCAAGCGCGCGATGATCGAGTGGTGGGGGCCGGTGATCAACGAATACTACGGCTCCACAGAGATGGGCAACGTCACCTTCTGCACCGCAGACGAATGGCTCGCCCACCCGGGTACCGTGGGTCGGCCGATGCCCGGCGCAGTCGTGAAGGTCATCGATGCCGAAGGTAACGCGCTGCCGCCCCGTGCGGTCGGCGAAGTCATCGGCCGCATGCAGGGCTCTGTCGACTTCACGTACCAGAACGACGACGAGAAGCGCCGGCGCATGGAGAAGCAGGGCTTGGTGACCCCTGGCGATGTCGGGTATTTCGACGAAGACGGGTTTCTGTACCTCTGCGATCGCGCGAACGACATGATCATTTCCGGCGGCGTCAACATCTATCCCGCAGAGATCGAGGCCGAACTGCACAAGATGCCGGAAATCGCCGATTGCGCGGTCTTTGGCATTCCGGACGACGAGTTCGGCGAGGCCATTTGTGCCTTCATTCAGCCGCAGCCGGGTATCACGCTGGCCGAGGCTGATGTGCGCGTCTGGCTGCGCCAGCAGGTGGCGGGCTACAAGATGCCGAAGGTTTGGGAATTCGTGGCCGATTTGCCGCGCGAGGATTCAGGCAAGATCTTCAAGCGCAAGCTGCGCGCGCCGTACTGGGAAAACGCGGGCCGCAACATCTGACGCGCCCGCGCTCTGCGAGCCGATTATTTCCACACAGGACGACGCATCATGCACGTGGGCGCACTGATCTTTTCGACCGATTACGCGGTGGCGCCCGACGTGCTGGCGCGCGAGCTGGAAGACCGCGGCTATGAATCGTTGTTCGTGCCAGAGCACACCCACATCCCGACGTCCCGACAGTCGCCCTGGCCCGGCGGCAATCAACTGCCGGATGAATATCTGCATACCTACGACCCGTTTGTCGCATTGTCTTTCGCGGCGGCCGCGACCCGCACGCTGAAGCTGGGCACCGGCATCTGCCTGCTGCCGCAGCGCGATACGCTGGTCACCGCAAAACAGGTCGCCAGTCTCGATCGACTTTCCGGCGGGCGATTTCTCTTCGGGATCGGCGCCGGCTGGAACCGCGAGGAGCTCGAGCATCACGGAGTCGCGTTCGAAACGCGCTTCCGGCGCATGGAGGAACAGATCGAGGCCATGCGCCGCCTGTGGACAGAAGAGACACCGGCGTACGACGGGAAATTTGTTCGTTTTTCTGCCAGCTGGCAGTACCCGAAGCCGGTATCAGCGCCCCATCCACCCATATGGCTCGGCGGCGAATCTGATCACACGCTGCGCCGGATCGTGGCTGCGTGCGATGGCTGGTTACCGCGAGCGCGAGGCGGCTTCGACGCGGCGGCCAACATGGCGCGGCTCGCTGCGGTGGCCGAGGCAGCAGGGCGCTCGATGGCCACGCTGACGGTCAACGTGTTCGGTGCACGGCCCGATGCTGCAACGCTGGAAAGCTATCGCGCAGCCGGCATTACCCGCGCGATTCTGCCCCTGCCGCCGGCGGATCAGGACACCGTCTTTCGCATGCTGGATCGCTATCAGCCCATCATCGAGCGCCTGCGCCCCTGAGCGCAGCCGGAGCACAAACATGCACGTCAACACTACCGAAGGTCGAGTGTCCGTTGATCAGCTGGGCCGAACGCTGGTGCACGAACACGTCGCCGTGGGGTTTCCGGGCTGGTATCTGGATGTCCGGCAGCCGAAGTATCGACGCGAGGACGCCCTGGCGCAGGCGGTCGACCACTTCGCGAAACTTCGGGACTACGGCGTTCGGACGGTCGTCGACCCGTGTCCCATGGATCTTGGCCGGGACGTCGAGCTGGTGGCGCTGGTGGCCCAGAAGACCGGGCTCAATCTGGTGTGCGCGACGGGCATGTACGCGGAAAGCATGGGCATTTCCTACTCATTTGCCCGCTTGCCGGTGGAGGCGATCGTCGAAATCTATGTCAAGGAGATCGAAGACGGCATCGCCTGGTCCGGCATCCGCGCAGGCGTGATCAAGATTGCGACAGGTGATGGCAAGGTGACCGACTTCGAGCGCAAGGCGCTGACCGCTGCCGCGCGCGCCGCGAAGATCACCGGTCTGCCGCTGATTTCTCACACCGAAAACGCCACGTGCGGGCACGACCAGATCGACATTGTGACGGGCGAAGGTGTACCGGCGGATCAGCTGCTGGTGGGGCATTCCGACGGTCGCGACGACCATACCTACCACGTCAGCATCGCCGAGCGCGGTGCGTACGTCGGCTTCGACCGTTTTGGGCTGGAGATGATCGTTCCGGACGAGGTGCGGATACAGAACGTGAAGCGGCTGGTGGACGCCGGATATCGAGACCACGTCATGATGTCGCACGATACCGTGCACTGCTTCCTCGGCGGGCTGCCGGGCGGCATGACCCACGATGAATTCCGCACGCGCCTGCCCAACTGGCGTCTCACGCACATCTTCGAGAACATCTTTCCCCGGCTGCGGGCGCTCGGTGTCAGCCAGGAAGACCTGGATCACATCGTTACGGACAATCCGCGGCGGTTTTTCACCGCGGGTCTCGCGCACGCGGCGCACGCGCACTGAGGCGCTCATGAAACTTTACGACGTGACGGCAGCCCCCAACCCACGACGGGTGCGCGTGTTTCTCGCCGAGAAGGGTCTTCAGGTGCCCCTGGTGCAGGTGGACATGGGGCGTGGCGAGCACAAGACGCCGGCGTTCCTGGCCCGCAATCCGAGCGGCAAGATACCCGTGCTCGAACTCGATGACGGCACGTGCATCGCAGAGTCGGTCGCGATCTGTCGCTATTTCGAGGCGGTGCACCCGGAGCCCAACCTGTTCGGCCGCACCCCGGTGGAGCTCGGCCGCATCGAAATGGCCAACCGGCAGCTGGAGCTTGAGCTGCTGGCGCCGGTCGGGGTGGCTTGGGTAAACGGTCCGATCGTGGCGCGCATTGCGGCCGGACGCTTCGAGCAGATTCCCGCAGCGCGAACGCAGGCCGAAGCTGCGGTGCGCCGCTTTCACGCGCGCCTCGACGCCGAGCTGGCGGGGCGCGAATTCATGGCGGGTGATCGCTACACCATCGCCGACATCACCGCGCTGTGCGTGATCGATTTTGCGACCAAGCTGGTCGAGCTTCGGCCGGACGACGCGCATCAGCACCTCTGGCGCTGGCACGCGGCGGTATCCGCTCGCCCAAGCGCTTCAGCTTAATCATCATCCGGGAGACGGCATCCATGACCACTGCATTTGGCGCCACCTCTACCACCGACGAGGTGCTGTCGGGCATCGACCTGAAGGGCAAGCGCGTGCTCGTAACAGGCGTATCTGCCGGGCTCGGTATCGAAACCGCGCGCAGCCTGGCCGCCCGTGGCGCACACGTGATCGGAGCCGCCCGCGACCTGGCGAAAGCGGACGCGGCGACGGCTGGTGTTCGCGCAGCCGCCTCGGCGGCGGGCGGCGGGTTCGAGCTACTGGAGCTTGATCTTGGCGATTTGGCCAGCGTGCGTCAGGCGACGGATCGCGTCATGGCGGCCGGGCATCGACTGGACGCCATCATTGGCAACGCCGGCGTGATGGCGTGCCCCGAGGGTCGCACCGCCAGCGGCCTCGAAACGCAGTTCGGCACCAATCATCTCGGCCACTTCGTGCTGGTCGCCCGGCTGGCCGGGCTGATCAACGACGGCGGTCGCATCGTGCTGCTGTCGTCCTCCGGCCACCGGTTTTCCGACGTCGATCTCGAGGACCCGAATTTCGAGCGCGCGCCCTATGATCCACTGCAGGCCTACGGGCGCTCGAAGACCGCCAATATTCTGTGCGCGGTCGCGTTGGACAAGCGCTTGAACGCCCGCGGCATACGCGCGACCGCAGTGCATCCGGGCGTCATCATGACCGAGCTCGGTCGGCATATGACCGAGGAAATGATTGCCGGGATCATGGCGGCCTCCAACCTCACCTTCAAAACCCTGGAGCAGGGCGCGGCCACCACCGTCTGGGCTGGCTTCACCGCGGCGGCTGACGCGGTAGGCGGTCGATATTGCGAAGATTGCCACGTGGCCGAGACGGTGGACGACGCCATGCTTGCCTACCAGGCGATCGGGGCGATTCG
>CAZVMA010000150.1:6034-6579 GCA_964628545.1 uncultured Pseudomonadales bacterium
GCGGCGGCGGCGGACGCGGTGGGCGGTCGATACTGCGAGGACTGCCATGTGGCCACGCTGGTGGAGGACGCGAGCGCGCGCGCGGGTGTCCGCAGCTATGCGGTCGACCCGGCGCGCGCGGACGCGCTGTGGGCCTTGAGCGAGCGCTTTGCGGGGGAACGGTTCAATGTGGGCGGTTAAAGTTCACCCGCCTCAATGACCGCGTGCGGGCCGGCGCGTTGCGCCGTGCCGCACGAACGCGCGATCCACGTGTCCGTCCGCCAATCGCAGCGCCAGCCAGGTATCCACGAAGGCAAGCCAGATCGGGTCCTGGGGCAGCAGCCAGGATTTCTCCTGATAGGTCAGATCGTCCGCCAGCGCGGCGCACAGGGCCGGCTGCACGCGCGTCTGCAGTTCGACCTCGATTCGGTCGGTAAACATGACGTCGGCCCTGCCCGCGACCAGTTCGTCGAAAATGGTGCGGTTGTCGGGATGTACCAGCACCGCCGCGCGCGTAACGCGTTCGCCGACAAAGCGCTGATTGGTGCCGCCGGGGTTCACGATCA
>CAZVMA010000151.1:0-4492 GCA_964628545.1 uncultured Pseudomonadales bacterium
AGCGAAGATATGTTCCGGTTTCGGCCGCAGCGCGCGCTGTGCTTGCAGCTCGTGCGCGAACACGTTCAACAGCACCTCTGAGTCGCTTTCGGTGTTCACATGACGAAGGTCTTCGCGAAACAGGTCGGCCTGCAGCGCGGCCGCATTGGTGAGGTTGCCGTTGTGCGCCAGGGTGATGCCGTAGGGTGAATTCACGTACATCGGCTGTGCTTCAGCAGAACTCGCAGTACCCGCCGTCGGGTAGCGAACGTGGCCGATGCCCACGTTACCGACGAGGCGCTGCATGTGCTGCAGCAGGAACACGTCGCGGACCAGACCGTTACCCTTGCGTAGGTGCAGACGCTGCCCATCGCTGGTGACGATGCCCGCGGCATCTTGGCCACGGTGCTGCAATACGGTTAGGGCGTCATATAGCTGCTGGTTGCCCGGTTCGTGACCGACGATACCGACAATGCCACACATGCAGAAACCCCTCAGACGACGGCAGTGCGGACGCGATTGTCCCCTGCCTGCTTGCTACGGTAGCGATTCCACGATCCTTCTACCACGATCCTGCTACCACGATCTTTCTACCAGGATCCTGCTACCGCGATCCTTCCTACCACGATCTTTCCTACCACGATCCTTCTACCAGCTGCCTGCCGCCGCCCGCTGTCGCAGCGCAAGCCCGAGTCTGGCGTCCGGTTTTTACGCGAAATAGGCCTGAACCAGGCTCAGCATTTGCAGCAGGGCCTGCTCGAACGCCAGCAGCTCCGGAATGATGCGCGACGACTGCCACCAGGCCGTCTGCTGGACGAACGCGCGCAGCGCGATCAGACCGACCAGACAGACCAGCACCCCGCGCCCACCGCCGAACACGAAACCAAGTACGCGATCGGTCCCAGACAAACCGGTGGATTTCACCAGTGCGCCCAGCGCCCACTGAACCAAACCGCCGACGATCAATGTACCGAGGAATATACCCGCAAACGCAATCCCGGTGCGCATCCATGATTCCGGCAGATGCGGTTCCAGCATGGCCGCCAGCAGTGGTGTACCGAGCAGCGCGAGCCCGATCGCGGTCGCCCAGGTCACCAGGGACAGAATTTCCCGAATCAGCCCGCGCGCGAGCCCAATGAGGGCCGAGAGCAGGATGATCACCAGCAGGACGATATCAACGTTGGTCACTTGCGCCTGATCTGCCGACTAGATCGAAAAGGCCATCAACCGGGCGGTGACGCGATAACGCTCGGACAGGGCCTGCTTCAGGGCCTGGGCCTCGTCGCGATTTTGCACGGGCCCAACCGCTACGCGCGTTGAGATGCCCGCGTCTGTCTGCAACGAGGACAGGAACGCCTCGTAGCCGTCGGCACGCAGTCGATCCCGCAGCACGCGCGCATTATCCACATTGGCAAAGCTGGCGACCTGAATGGCCCACACGCCCGTCGGTCGATTGGCTTCTGCAAGCTTGGGCTCACCCTGACCCGGCGCGCTCGGTTGCAGGTTCGCGCGCGGTTCCGAAGCGCTGACCACGGCCGTAGCCGGTTGATCTAGAGCCGGTGCGGCCGCGTTTGCCTCGACCGGCAGTGGTTCGCTTGACATGGCATCGGCGTCGGGCTCGGACAACACGGGTTCGCCGAGCCGGGTGCCGGTCGCCTCGGCAAAGCCGTCCGGCGAGACTTCAGATAACAGTCGATCCGTAGCGGCTTCCAGCTCCGGATCTGGCTCGAGCGGCGGCTGTTCGAGATCGACCTGCGCGCTGACGTCGATCGGTGCCGGCTCAACCTTCGGCAATCCCTCCCCGTCCAGAATCATGGGCAGGACGATGATGGCGAGAGCCAGCAAGAACAGGCTGCCGGTGACGCGATATCTGGTTTCTTCTTTCACCTCCCTACCCCCCGATACTGGCGTTTGACAGACCGGGTCCGCGCGCGGATTCGGCTGCGCTGAGATGCCAGGCGCCTTCCCGGAGCAGGACGTTGCGCACGTCTTCCACCACGCTGAATGATCCAAACGCGAGAACCCCATCGACGGAACCGGCTTCGGCGAGTGCTCGCTCGAGGCCTGCGGTCACCGTCTCCGCGACAGTCACCGACGGAGCTTGAGGGACCATCGAGGCCGGAAGCCCTAAGGATGCAGCAAGCCGCAGACGCCCGGCTAACTCGGCGCCTGACTGTCCCCGAGGACCGCGTGTCGGAACACAGACCCAGGCACTGACCATTGCCCCAAGCGCTTCGGGCACGCCCGACGCATCCTTATCGTTTAGCATTCCGAGCACAACCACGAAACGCCGCTTGGGATACCGAACCGCGGCCAGTTGCGCCAAGAACGCGGCGCCGGCCGGATTGTGCGCCACATCCACAAGCACCAGTGTCGCCCGCAAACGCCAGGCCTCGAGCCGTCCCGGCAGCGTGGCGGTCGCCAAAGCATGCCGCACCATGGCGCTCGTTATCGGTAGCAGCTCCCGCACGGCGGCTATCGCGAGCGCGCAGTTGTAAGGCGCGAGATCGCCCCAGGGCAGATGGTCGAAGCTTTGCGTCGCGTCAGACCAGCACCAGGAATCTGCGGTCTGCGAAACGCGGAAATCGCGCCCCATCCATCGCAGCGCACAGCCAAGCTGCCCGGCTGTTGCGATAACGGAGTCTGTGACTTCTGCGCCCGCTACCACGGGTCGGCCCGGGCGCATGACGCCTGCCTTCTCGCGACCAATTCCGTCCAGGTCGCTGCCGAGATAGGCCTCGTGATCGAGGCCAATGCTGGTGATGACGGCAACGTCTGCGCCAACCAGATTCATGGCGTCCAAACGACCGCCCAGCCCCACTTCGAGCACGGCGACATCGACACCGGAATTGCGGAAGACCCAAAAGGCGACCAGCGCCGAGTACTCGAAGTAGGTCAGCGTGGTTTCGCCTCGCGCGGACTCGACGGCCTCGAAGCCGGCGCAAAGCATGGCATCATCCGCCTCCCGTCCGTCGATTCTGATGCGCTCGTTGAAGCGATGAACGTGGGGCGAAATTGTGGCGCCGACCTTGAGGCCGGCGGCCATCAGTAATGACTCTGAAAACAGCGTGGTAGAGCCCTTGCCGTTCGTGCCCGCCACGATGATCGAGCGGGGCGCTGGTCGACGGTCCGGCGCGGTAAATCCCATAGCCTCGGCGACACGAGCAACGCGCTCGAGACCCATGTCGATGCCGACAGCGTGTTGCTGCCCGGCGAATGCCAGCCATTCGTCCAGCGTACGCACCGAGATCATCCCGCCGCCGGTTCGTCGAGGGCGCGGCGGATCAAGCCGACCTGAGCCGTCAGCGCACCGGGAATCTCGGCCGGACTCGAGCCCAGCTCAGCGACCGTGGCCACCAATGCGCTGCCAACCACGACACCGTCCGCGTCGGTCGCCATAGCCCGGGCAGAGGCGCCATCCTTGATGCCGAAACCGCACATCACCGGTAAATCGGTGAGCGTGCGCAGCCATCGTAACCGGGCGCCGGCCGCCGCCGGATCGAGGTTGCCGGAGCCGGTGATGCCCTTCAGCGAGACGTAGTAAACGAATCCCCCGGCGTCCTGCAGGATGCGTCGTGCGCGGGCTTCTGTGGTGGTTGGAGAAATGAGAAAAATCAGAGAGATATTCGCAGCATCCAGAGCCTCTTTCAGCTCCGAGGCCTCTTCTGGCGGCAGATTGACCATGATCAGGCCGTCAACGCCGGCCCGGCCAGCTTCCGCGGCAAAACGCGCTGGGCCCATGGCCAGGACGGAGTTGAGGTAGCCCATCAAGACGATTGGCGTCGCGCTGTCGGTCTGGCGAAAGTCGCGTACCAGATCCAGACAGATGCGCAGCGTCGTGCCGCTGGCGAGCCCCCGTTCCGACGCCAGCTGGATGACCGGGCCCTCAGCCTCCGGGTCCGAGAACGGAATACCCAGCTCGAGCACATCGGCGCCGCCCGTCACCAGTGCGTGCAGGGCGCCCACCGTGACCGCCGGACTTGGATCACCGGCGGTGATGAACGTGACCAGCGCTTTCCGCTGCGCAGACCGAGTTTCGGCTAATCGGGCCTCGAGTCGGTTCACAGCTCGATTCCGTCCAGCGCCGCTACGGTCATGATGTCCTTGTCGCCCCGCCCAGAGAGATTCACCACCACGATATCGTTGGGGCTGAATTGGGCGGCCTCTCGGGCGATCCAGGCGATTGCGTGGCTTGATTCCAGTGCGGGCAGGATACCTTCCTGCAGATTGAGCAGACGGAACGCGGCCATGGCCTCGTCATCAGTGACGGCCCCGTACTCTGCCCTGCCGATATCCTTTAGATAAGCGTGCTCCGGGCCAACGCCGGGATAGTCGAGACCGGCGGAAATGGAGTGCGTTTCCAGAATCTGACCGTCGTCGTCCGCCATCAGGTAGGTTCGGTTGCCGTGCAAGACGCCAACTCGCCCCGCATTCAGGGGCGCGGCGTGACGGCCGGTGGCAAGCCCGAGACCCGCCGCCTCCACCCCGATCAGCCGTACGCTCGCATCGTCGA
>CAZVMA010000151.1:4517-4928 GCA_964628545.1 uncultured Pseudomonadales bacterium
CAGACCGATGGCATTCGAGCCACCGCCGACGCAGGCGACCAGCGCATCGGGCAGGCGACCGAAGGCTTGCAGACTCTGCGCGCGCGCTTCTTGTCCGATGACAGACTGGAAGTCACGCACCATCGCCGGGTAAGGGTGAGGGCCGGCAACGGTGCCAATGATGTAGTGGGTGGAGTCGACGTTCGCCACCCAGTCGCGCATCGCCTCGTTCAGCGCATCCTTCAAGGTACGCGACCCGGAGGTTACCGGGACTACCTCGGCCCCGAGCAGTTTCATCCGGTAGACATTCAGGCTCTGGCGCTTGACGTCGTCCGCGCCCATGTAAACCCGGCACTGGAGCCCCAGTCGAGCGGCGATGGTTGCGGTCGCGACCCCGTGCTGACCTGCGCCGGTTTCGGCAATGACGCGGGG
>CAZVMA010000151.1:4973-6572 GCA_964628545.1 uncultured Pseudomonadales bacterium
ACCTTGTGGGCGCCGGTGTGATTCAGATCCTCGCGCTTCAGCCAAATTTGCGGCCCCTGCAGGTGACGGCTGAGTCGCTCGGCGTGGTAAAGGGGCGATGGCCGGCCGACGAAATGCGCTAAGTCGCGCCTGAATTCCATCTGGAAATCAGGATCTTGCCGCGCGTTCTCATAAAGCGTGGTTAGCTCTTCCAGAGCAAGCATCAACGTTTCGGCCACAAAGCGACCGCCGTGCTGCCCGAAATGCCCGTCGATGGGCTGCTCGTATCTGTTAGCTCCCTGCACGTTCGCTCCCTGCACTTCTGACTTCGGTGATGAACTGCCGGATGCGCTCCGGATCCTTGTGTCCGCGCGTCGCGCCCTCCACGCCGCCGCTGACGTCGACGCCCCAGGGCTGCAATCTGCGCACGGCACCAGCGACGTTGTCCGGCGTCAACCCGCCTGCCAATATCAGTCGGACGTCCGAGGCTTTCGGCCAGAGCGTCCAGTCGAAAACCTGCCCGGTACCTCCGGTCTTGCCGTCCGCCCAGGTATCCAGCAACAGCGCCCAGGCATCCGGGAAGCGCGCCACCAGCGACGACGGATCAAGTGGGCCACGCACGGGCACTGCCTTGATATAGGGCTGGCGCGCTGCGCGGCTGTACGCGCGGCAGTACTCGGCCGACTCGTTGCCGTGGAACTGCACCAGATCCAGTGGCACCTCGGCCAATGTCGCTTGAACCTCCGTCAACGGCACGTCTAGAAACAGGCCAATCCGAGTGACGCGTCCAGCGCACGCTTCGGCGATCGACCTGGCATCCGCAACCGTCAGCCGCCGAGCGCTCTGCGGCACGAAGTTGAGGCCAATGGCGTCAGCACCGGAGACGATCGCAGCCTCAGCGTCGCTCATCCGGGTGATGCCGCAGATCTTGACCCAAACTGGCACCTTGATATCCCACTGTGCTGGTATTGCGCTGCGCGCAGTCTAGAGACCTGATCAGAACCGTTCCAGTCCGCCAAGCGCACGGAGCATGGGCGGTGGCTCGGCAATGGGAAAGGCGTAACCGGGATACGTGACGTGGATTAGATACAGACCATGCGGTGAGGCCGTCGCGGGCCCCTTCGTGCGATCGCGCGACGCCAACAGTTCCTTGACCCAGGCCTCGGGGCGGCGACCCTCGCCCACCTGAAGCAGCACGCCCGCGATATTGCGAACCATGTGCAGCAGGAACGCGTTAGCGGCAATATCGATGACGACGAACGGCCCCGCCCGGTGCACAACCACCCGATGAACGTTGCGCCAAGCCGATTGAGACTGGCACCCGGCGCCTCGAACGGAACTGAAATCCTGTTCTCCAACAAAAGTTTGCGCTGCCTTATGCATGGCCAGCTCATCTAGTGCCGGTACGGCGACCGCACGCCGGCCCAGCAGCGGCGAGAGCCGCTCGTGGCGGCTGCCGCGCTCGACAAAGACATACATATAGCGACGAGCGACTGCGGAAAAACGCGGATGAAAACTGGCGTCGACGGACTGCGACCAAGTGATGCGCACCCCCTCCGGCAGATACGCATTGGCGCCGGCAACCCAGGCCGTTAGCGGACGCGATAGCGGCGCCGTGAA
>CAZVMA010000152.1:0-3379 GCA_964628545.1 uncultured Pseudomonadales bacterium
GAATACATGCTGGCGTCCGAGAGCGTTGCACTCGATATTCTGGGCTTTGATCTGGTTCGGGACGTCGCACCCGGCGAGTGCGTGTTCATCACCAACAACCGCGAACTACACACACAGATCTGCGCCACAGAGACCAGCCTGTCGCCCTGTATCTTCGAGTACGTCTACCTCGCGCGACCAGACTCGATCATGGACAACGTTTCCGTGTACAAGTCTCGGCTGCGCATGGGCGAGCATCTGGCCGACCAGATCATTCAGCGTTTTCCTCGGCATGATCACGACATCGACGTCGTCATTCCGATTCCGGATACCGGCCGAACGGCCGCGCTGCCGCTGGCACATCAGCTCAACGTCAAATACCGGGAAGGATTCGTCAAAAATCGCTACATCGGTCGGACCTTCATCATGCCCGGGCAAAGCCAGCGCACGAAATCGGTTCGGCAAAAGCTGAACCTCATCGAGCTCGAGTTCCGCGGCAAAAATGTGCTGTTGGTCGACGATTCGATCGTTCGCGGCACCACCATCCAGCAGATTATCCAGATGGCTCGCGAGGCCGGGGCACGCAAGGTATACATGGCTTCCGCCGCACCTGCAGTCCGCTTTCCGAACGTTTACGGCATCGATATGCCAACCCATCACGAGCTGGTGGCCTATAACCGGTCGGAAGAGCAAGTGAGTCGGCTGATCGGGGCTGACATGCTGGTCTACCAACGTCTAGACGACCTGGTGCGAAGCGCGCGCGAGGGCAATCCGCATATCCATCGCTTCGAATGCTCGGTATTCGATGGTCGCTATGTGACCGGCGATATCGATGACGCGTACCTGGAACGGCTGTCCTTCAACCGCAACGACGAATCCAAGCAGCGGCGAACGGCAGAGCTCTCCGGCGACCACAACGTGCTTGAACTGCACAACCATGCCTGACCCGTCGTTGACGGTTCAATCTCTCCAGCACGCCCTAGACGGCATTCTGATCGGCAAGCAGCACGCGGTGCGCGCTGCATTGGCCTGTCTGCTCGCGGGCGGTCATCTGCTGATCGAGGACCTTCCGGGCATGGGCAAGACGCTGCTGGCACACGGACTTGCCCGCGTGCTGGGTCTGTCCTTCACGCGCGTCCAATTCACCAGCGATCTGCTGCCCGCCGATGTGGTCGGGGGCGCCATATTTGATCGTAACCAAGGCACTTTCCGATTTCAGCCGGGCCCGATCTTCACCGAGTTGCTGCTGGCGGACGAGATCAATCGCGCCACGCCGCGCACCCAGAGCGCGCTGCTGGAGGCGATGGAGGAAGGACAGGTCACGGTGGACGGTCAGGGGCACGCGCTACCGGAACCCTTTTTTGTCATCGCTACGCAGAATCCGCAAAGCCACGCCGGGACCTTCCCGCTGCCCGAATCTCAGCTCGACCGCTTTCTGATGCGGATCGAGCTTGGTTTTCCCGACCCGATCGCCGAGCGCGAGCTGCTGCGACGGGGTGATCGACGACCAGCGATCCGCGATCTGGTGCCGGTGCTCAATGGCGCCGAGCTGGTTCGCCTGCAGGCCCAAGTCCGGGCCATCGGCGTATCCGACGCGCTTCTCGACTACGTCCAACGCCTGGTGCAGGCCACGCGCTCCGGTGATCACTATGGGGCCGGACTCTCGCCCCGCGGCGCTTTGGATCTGCTGCAGGCCGCGCGCGCCTGGGCGTATACGGCAGGTCGTCCGCACGTGCTGCCGGAGGATGTCCAGGCGGTGCTGCCCGCAGTTGTCGAGCACCGGTTGCGTGGCGCGTCGCCGACGCACGCACCGGGCCGAGGCAGTTCGGAACTGGCCCGAATGCTGATCGCCACGGTCAGCGTCGTGGCATAGGGGCAGCGCTTGCTGCGCATCCAGGTATCAGGACTGCTGCGAGCCCGTTTCGCGCGCTGGCTGGATGCCCGACTACCGGCTACCTCATCAGTGACGCTTTCGCGCCGCAACATCTTCATCTTTCCGACGGCAAACGGCTTTGCCTTTGGCGGCCTGATTCTGCTGATCCTGCTCGGCGGTGTGAACTACCAGTCGAGCCTGGTGCTGGGCGTCGCTTTTCTGCTCGGCAGCGTCTTCGTGCTGGCGATCATCGGGACATTCCAGCAGCTTTCCGGCTTGTCGCTTGCGCTCGAAGGCCCAACACGGATCTTTGCCGGCGATCGAGTCGAGTTTCGCCTGCACCTGTTACAGGCTGATCCACACGATCGCGTTCGCTCGGTCAGCGCATGCTGGCCGGCGATGCCGCGCATTTGGCTACCGCGCTCGACCGCCGAGATTGCGGTGATCTCGCCTGCCGACATCTCTCGTCGCGGCTGGTACCGGCCGCCCCGACTTGCTGTTGAAAGCGTTTATCCGCTCGGCTTGTTGCGCGCTTGGGCTTTGCCCGCCTTCAACGCACCGGTTCTGGTCTGGCCGGCGCCAGATTTCGCCGTACCGCCCAACGACGGCGCCGCGGGCGACATGTCCGATCCCTGCCGGAATCGGCAACCGAAGCCACCCGATGAACCCGCTGACTTGAATGATTTCCGCATGTTTCGCCCCGGCGATCGGCCGCGCGCCGTGCTTTGGCGCGCCTGGGCTCGCGGAGGTCCGATGCTTGTACGCAGCGCAGAGGAAACATCGAACACCGAGGTATCGATCCCTGACCTGCTGGATCTCGATCAGGTCTCCGGTGACCTGGAACAACGCCTGTCGCGGCTGACTGGGCAAGCGCTGCTGGCGCACCGCAGCGGCACGCCTTTTGGCCTGCGCCTCGGCGAGCGGTTGATTCCACACGCCGCAGGCGAAGACCACCTGCGGCGGATCCTGGACGCATTGGCGAGCTTCAGTCCGGTCGGGAAAGGCGGGCAGGGAGTTCCCGCTGGTGGCTGAATCTGCGTCGGAAACCCGGGCCGTCCCTCCGGACGAACTGGTCCCGCGTGCCGCGATCACGCTGCTGCTGTCGACGCATCTGTGCATGATGGCGGCGCTGGGCTGGCTGCTATCGCCGTGGCTGCTTGCGCTGTCCGCAATGTGTGCATTGTGGGGCATAGCCATCACTTCGCGTCGAACCCGACACCCTGGCCGTGTCGCCAAGACTGTGTTCGTGTTGGCGGTGGTCGGCACGGTCGTCTGGGTTGCACCGACCCCACTCAGCCTCGACACAGCTGCTCGTCTGCTGGCCGTAACCTTCGCGCTGAAGCTGATCGAGATAAGGCGGCAAGCGGACGCGCGGGTCGCGGTCCTGCTCGGCTACTTTGTGATCGCGACCGGGTTCCTGTTTGAGCAGTCGCTGCCCTTCACCCTATTTCAGCTGCTCATGCTCGCGGGGCTGACGGCGACTCTGGTCGCCCTACAGCCGACTCCGGCTGGCGAACCCATCGGTAG
>CAZVMA010000152.1:3389-6571 GCA_964628545.1 uncultured Pseudomonadales bacterium
GTCCGGTCAGAACGAGCCTGTCACTGATCGCACAGGCGTTGCCCCTGACCCTCGTGGTATTCATTCTGTTTCCGCGAGTTGCGCCGCTCTGGTCGGTGCCGGTACCGGGACTGCACGCGACTGGCCTGCGTGAACAGATGACGCCAGGCGACGTGGCGGAGCTTGGTCGGTCCGACGCGCTGGCGTTTCGGGCCGTCTTTCCCGATGACGTACCCGAGCAGCGTGATCGCTACTGGCGCGCGCTGGTCTACAACGATTTTCGGGCCGGCACCTGGTCGGTCGTTCCGGAAACGCAGGCAACTGCAGAGGACGCGAAGGATCGCGACGGGAGCGACAGACGCACGCGGCCCGACCTGAGCCCGGATGATTCCGAACGCGCAAGTGACTATGAAATCTGGCTTGAGCCCCATGGGTCGACGTGGCTGGTCGCGCTCGAACACCCGCAAGCCAGGTCGCCATCACAAGGGGCCGCCAACGCGTGGGGCGCGGACAACCATCCCGCTCTCGGAAACGAATACCAATGGCTCACCAACAACGGTCTGCTGCGCTCGGCCGAGCCAGTGCTGAGTGTGCTGCGCTATCGAGTGCAGTCACGAGTAGGCGATCAACGTGCCGCATTCGCGCTCTCGGAGGCGACGCGCAGGGCCAGCCTCAGCTTGCCGGCGCATGAAAGCCCTCGACTACGCGCCTTCGCGGCCCGGATCTGGCGTGACTTTCCGTCACCGGACGCGCTTGTGGAGCGCGTGCTGCTGTCCATCAGCGCTGAACGGTTTCATTACACCCTGAACCCGCCGCTGTTGCCGCGCGAGCACAGCATTGACGCGTTCTGGTTCGAAACGCAGCGCGGCTTTTGTTCTCATTACGCTGGCGCACTCGTGTTCATGCTCCGGTCGGTCGGCATTCCTGCTCAGCTCGTTGGCGGCTTTCATGGCGGCGAGCTGAACCCGTTGACACGCCACGTGGTGGTGCGGGATTACGACGCGCACGCGTGGGTCGAGTACTGGCAGCCAGAGCGAGGTTGGACGCGTGTCGACCCAACGGCTGCGGTAGCGCCCGAGCGCATCGAGCGCGGTCTGCAGGTTGCGCTATCCGCAGCAGATCGGGCGACAATCAGCGGTCTGGCGGGCGCCCGTCTGGCGGGAATGAACACGCTGGCACTCTGGATCAACTGGATCGATTCGATCGACCATCACTGGAATATGTGGGTGATCGGGTACGACACGCGCACCCAAGCCGACTTGCTAGATCGCCTGTTGGGCGCGGCCACGCCCGCGCGAATCGCCCTGGCTCTTGCGTTAGCAGGCGTCATCGCGGTCCTCGCGGTCGTCGCGATTCCGCGCCTGTTCCGTGTCCGGGCGCTGGCCCGGCCGCGTCGGGCACCGGGCGTTCACCTGTATCTGTGCTTTGCCAATAGTGCATACCGATTCGGCGCACAGCCGCTTCGCGGTGAAACCCCGGCCGAGCATCTCAGGCGCATCGCGCACGACGCTGCAGTCGGTGTTGTATGCTCCGGCGCCCGAGGCGCGACCGTCGGAAATCGACGCCCTTCGCCGCGCGCTTCGTCGCATCGTGGTGCGTCTCTTTGTGCGTCGGTTAAAACGGTCGGCTGATTGAGTACGAAGCGTGCCCAGAACGCCCTGTATCGGTATTTGTTCGACCACCTACGGTGATCTGGTCTGTCGCGGCTGCAAGCGGTTCGCTCACGAGATCACCGGCTGGAATGGCTATGCACCCGAGCAGCGAGCCGCGGTGTGGCAGCGGCTGCGCGCGCTGCAGGCCGGCGCGACGCGGCACTTTATCGACGTGGAAGATCCTGCGGTGCTGGCGCGTGCGCTTGGGGTTCGCATGGACGCGGATGACGCTGATGCACCTGCCCTTGGCGCATATGACTGGCTGCGTCGGCGCGCGCAGGTAGCGGATAGTCTGGCGAACATGTCCGAAAACGCAGGGCTGCGACTGCGAGGCCAAATTGACGGGCACCGCGCGGATACTGTTCTGCGCCTGATTGACCAGGAATTCTACGCGCGCGCGCTTGCCCACTATGAACGCAATTTCCGGACGCCAGCCCGATGAACTCAGCTGTGACTCGCAGGACCGAAATGCCTGCGCTTGATGCGCAACTCGCAGCCGTGCGCGCTTTTCTGCCGTGCGCCACTCCGGATGCCTGGTATCGGCAAGCGGTCCGACATCTCGACCTGCTGCTGATCGACCACGCCAACTGCGAGAAAAAAGCCGCCGGAAATGCGCTCAGCATGATGTATCGCTATGTCGAACATGCGCCTTTATTGCAGCGCCTGTCGCGGCTGGCCCGAGAAGAATTGCGGCACTTTGAACAGGTGCACGACTTGTTGGGCACGCTTGGCATTCCATACCGAACGTTGACCGCCGCACGCTACGCGGCGGGTCTGCGTGGACAGGTCGCCGCGCACGAGCCTGCACGCCTGGTAGACAGCCTGGTCGTCAGCGCCATTGTGGAGGCCCGTTCGTGCGAACGTTTTGCTGGTTTGGTGGAGGTTCTGCCTGCGCCGGTTGCCGCGCTTTATCGCGGGCTTCTGGCGTCAGAGGCCCGACACTATCGCGGCTACATGGATCTGGCGCGCACGCTTGATGCGGATCGGGTGGCTGCCGTTTTGCCGCGACTGCTCGAACGCGAAGCCCTGCTGGTGACCGCCGAAGACACCGAGTTCCGCTTTCATAGTGGGCCGTTGCGGGAACCATCGGAAGCCTGAGATTTCAGCAGCTTGACCCCGATCGCCGAGTTTGCGCGCGCGATACCGAGAGTATCTTTGGCAGTCGTGGGCCCGTCGTGACCAGGCCGGCCCGGATCGACTCAGAATCGGTCCAGCGGCAGGCAGCAAAGCTCGAAGCGTCTCGGGCTCCACTCCCATGCCATCCAGGCGACGTGGGCCCAGTCGCCGAGAACCACGCGTTGCCCCCAGGGCGCCTGCTCGAGCGCGGGGCGATGCGTATGTCCATGCACCAGGACATCGGCGCCGAGAGCGCTCATGCTGGCTGCAACAGCCGCAGGGTTGACGTCCATTATGTTGGCCGGCTTGTCGGCGTTCGCGCGTCGACTTTCCGCGCGCAGTGCACGAGCCAATGCGCGCCGCCCCTCGAGCGGCTGGGCAAGAATACTGGTCTGCCAAGTCGCGTCGCGAACCGTTGTCCGCAGCTGCTGATAG
>CAZVMA010000153.1:0-6513 GCA_964628545.1 uncultured Pseudomonadales bacterium
CGCGGCTACACCATCATCGAGGGCGTCATCGCCCCGCAGCTACTGGATGAGTTAAACGCGGCTCTGCTGCGACTGGAACAAGAGCTGCAGATACGCCCCGGCGGCAACCCGTTCGAAGGGTCACGCACCATCCGCATCTACAACTTGCTCGCGCGCGATCGGGTCTTCGAACGCATCCCGGTACATCATGCGGTTTTGCCGATCGTTGAGCATGTACTCGACCCAGGTTGCCTGGTGTCCTCACTCTCGTCGATTTCGATTGACCCAGGGGAAGGTGCGCAACCGCTGCACGCGGACGACACGTTGATTGGACTACCGCGCCCGCACCGAGCGGTGGTGTGCAACAGCATGTGGGCGCTCACCGATTTCACCGAAAGGAACGGCGCAACCCGCGTGGTTCCCGGCAGCCATCTGTGGCCCGAAAAGCCCGTGTTTGGTGCGCACGCGACGTCGCTGCCGGCGGAAATGCCAAAAGGCAGCGTCCTGGTCTGGCACGGCAGCCTGTGGCACGGGGGCGGCGCAAATCGCAGCTCAGCGCGTCGGGTGGGTATTGCCATGAACTATTGCGCGGGCTTCATCCGCCAGCAGGAAAACCAGCAACTCGGAATACCGTTGGCGCGCGTGCGTCAGTTCGAGCCGCGTCTTCAGGCGTTGGCGGGCTTCGGCACTTACCGCAATCTTGTCGGACACATCGACAAGCGCAGTCCATCGCAGGTGCTGCTCAATCGTGACGATGGCTTTATTTCGGTGTGGGATCTGCCGGGCGTTCCGCGACCCTGATTCGGTTACGGGCAGCAACGCCTCGTGAGCCGGGACGGGTGTCAACACCCGGTCATCGCTTCAAATCCAACGCCGCAATGTCTGCCCCTGCAGCTCAGGAAGCCGCTTCAGAACGAGCGTTTGAAGACCCTAGCGCAGGCGTCGCCGACAGTGCACCGAGCGTACTTATCAACAGGTTGCGCTCGGCCCGCTTCACCCGATCTTCAAGCTCGTCCACCGTGTCGTCCGCCCGCACCGGGACACGTACCTGGGCCAGTACTGCGCCGGTATCGTACTCGGCGTCGACCAAATGCACGGTGGCGCCGGTAACGGCTTCTTTGGCTGCCAGCACCGCTTCATGCACGCGCCGTCCGTAGAAGCCGTGGCCGCCGTACTTGGGCAACAGTGACGGGTGAGTGTTGATGATGCGGCCGGCATAACGAGCCAGCGTCAGCGGCCCCAGCTTCTTCATGTAGCCGGCCAACAGCACCCAATCGACTTTGGCCGTAACCAAGGCATCGCAAATGGCATGATCCAGCGCGTTCGGATCCGCATGTGTCGCGCTGCTGAGATGCAGGGTAGGGATGTTGTGCACGCGGGCGCGCGTCAGTGCGCCGGAGCCGCTATTGTTGCTGATGACCAGCACGATGCGCGCGTCGATGGTGCCGTGCTCGCATGCGTCCACTGCGGCTTGCAGCACGGTGCCACCGTGCGAGGCGAGGGCGGCGATGCGAATCAACTGGCGACCCGGAAAATGGCGGTGTGCAGTATTTCGGTGGTGACTTCGCCGTCACGGACGAAACGGACGAACAGCCGCAGGAACTGATGGCCCTTGCGCTCCCATTTGTCCAGCGGCACGGCCTGAACCTCCACCGTTTGATTCACCTTCAGCCGTCGGTGCATGCGAATCTCCGACCCGACGTGAATCCAGGCGGGCAGAACGTATTCGCGTACCAGCGCCTGATTGGCGACTGCCAGCATCCAGTGCGGGTGCGCCGACTCGTGGTAAACCGACAAGGGGTCGTCGGCCTGCTCCGCGAACACCCGGTTCTGGTCCTCGGTGATCATCCAGTGCCAGGGCTTGAACGGCTGCATCGGTAGCAGGTTGGACCACTCGATGACGGGCCGACCTGCTGGTTTGCAGGGTGCCCGGAAACAGCTGTCGTCCAACAGGTCGGGCATCAGAGCGGGCATGCTTGAGCGAAGCTCTGCGAGCATATCGCCCGCTTCGTTGCGGCAGGTGGTGGTGAGCTGTCCATCCCGGCTTGCCAGCGCGATGCGCAGAGTTTCCTGATCGTAAGCGGGTTTCAGCAGTTTCACTTCGCTGATCGAGCGGCCGAGCCAGGTGTCTCCGTATTCCGCAACCAGCGGCCAGGTGAGGTAGGCGTAAACGGTAACGCCGGCGACCAGCCCGCCCCTGAAGCCATAGCGCTGTGCGATATCATCGCTGTGAATCCGGTTCTCGGAGTCTGCGACGTGATTGCGCGCGATGATCAGTCGTTCGGTCATGACGCTCTCTTGGGGGGTGGGTGGAAACAACGCTGCCATTCTGCCCGATCACGCTGCCGTGGGCACCCGATGCGGTATCTTGGTCACCATGAATCTAGGTCTACCACGACAGCGTCTGCTGATCGTCTCGGGCAAGGGCGGCGTCGGCAAATCCACGGTTGCAGTCGCGCTGGCACTCTGCGAGGCCTCTGCCGGGCACCGTACGCTGCTGGTCACCGCGGATAGTCGCGACTCGCATCATGCGGTGTTCGATCGACCGGTAACCTATGTGCCGCAACAGGTTGCCCCGAATCTTGCGCTTGCGCGTCTAGACGCCATTGACGCGCTGGTCGATTACGTCAAATCCCGCGTTCCCCTTGGCTTCATGTACGAACCGCTGCTGCGTGGCGGCGCGTTACGCGATTTCGTGGGTGCGGTGCCTGGATTTGATGAGCTGATGTGCTTGGGTCGTGTGTACAACCTCATCGAGGAATCTGGCTACGACCGCATTGTGTTCGATGCGCCCGCAACGGGGCACATCCGCCAGTGGCTGGAAGTTCCCGAGGCCGTGCGGCGCGCGGTCGGAGCAGGACCGCTGCATCACGTGGCCACGCGGATCAAGGCGCTGCTGTTCGACAGCGCGCGGACGCGCCTGGTGCCGGTGACCTTGCCGGAGGATTTACCGGTGACGGAAGCGACTGAGCTCTGCGCTTTTGCCCGCGCGAACGGCATGGCCGCCGGGCCTTTGGTGGTGAACCAGTGCAGCGTGCCCGAGTTCTCGGACCGGGAAGTCGCGATCCTGTCGCGGTTGGCCGATGCCGGCCCTGTGTCTGCGGAATTGTCGCTGACCATCCAGCAGGTGAAACAGATCGCCGCCCGGCATGCTGCCGAAGTCGCCGCGCTGGCACCCCTGCTTGCGTCCGGCGACATCATTGAGCCGCCGGTGCACTTGCCCCGCATTGATGGTGGCGCCGGACGTGATCGGGTGGCCGCTCTCGCAGAGCGTTTCATGCAGACAGATTCGGAGCGCTCGCGATGAGCCCGTCCGCGTGGCCCCTGCCGCAGCGCATCATCATTTGTGCGGGCAGTGGTGGCGTTGGCAAAACGACGACGGCGGCGGGGTTGGCGATGTCAGCTGCGGCATCCGGTCTGCGCGCGCTGGTCATCACCATTGACCCGGCGCGGCGGCTTGCAGACGCGCTGGAGGTGGACGGGCTGAGCGATACGCCGCAGCAGATCGACCTGGAACTTGCCGGCGAACTGTGGGCCGCGATGCTGGAGCCTGCGCGCGTGTTTGACCGCCTGATCGCGCGGCTGACGCCAGATGCGCAACGGCGTTCGGCCATATTGGGCAGCCGGTTCTACCGCGAGTTGTCGACCGCGCTCGCTGGATCGCGCGAACTGGTGGCGATGGAGCGGGTGCTGGAGCTCGCTGACGATCCACGCTTCGATTTGATCGTGCTGGATACCCCCCCTGCCCAGCACGCGCTCGATTTTCTGGACGCCCCGGCGCGTGTGGTTGCGCTGTTGGACGGACGCTTGATCAGCCTCTTCATGCGCGCGCAAAAGCTCACGCCGTTCGCCTTGTTGCGCGATGGCTCGACCCTTGTGCTGCGCGTGCTCGAGCGCCTGGCGGGCGGGCAGCTATTTGCTGATCTTGCCGACTTTCTGCAGTCTTTTTCCGCCGTATTTGCGGGCTTTCAGGCGCGTTGCGCCCGTGTGCAGGCGCTAATCCGAAGCCCGGCAACGGGTTTTCTGCTGGTCACATCCGCCACCGAGCAGGGCCAGGCCCAAGCCACGCGCTTTGCCGAATACCTGCAGAGCGAGGGTTACGCCATGGTCGGCTGTGTTGCCAACGCCTTGACGCCTCGGCCGGCGCTCGCGGCACCCGAGCTTGCTGCGGCAGAGGTAGAGCGCCTGCAGGGGCTCTCCGAGGTACCTGACGCGCTGGCTCGCTTCACCGCGTTGTGGGCAAACCTGTGGGCGCGCTACTCGGCGGAGCAGCAGATCGTTGCTGCGCTCGGAGCTTTGGAAATACCGGTGTTGCAGATGCCGCGCCTGCCGCTGCGGGAGGTACCGCGCGCAGACCTGTGGGCGTTCGCGAATGTTCTGGGTTCGGAGCTGCGTCGCCACGTTGTAGCCGAAAGAAGTGCAGGGTCGCCGGCTATTTAAGCTTGATCAGGATCCGTAGGCCTGCGCCGGCAGCCAGGTGACGAGATCTCGCCAGAAAAACAGGATGACCAGCGCCAGCAGCTGCAGGGCGATGAACGGCGCGACGCCCTGGTAGATCGTTCTGACACTGATCTCGGGCGGTGCCACACCTTTCAGAAAAAACAGGGCGAATCCGACGGGTGGAGTCAAAAAGCTGGTCTGTAGGCACACGGCAAACATGATGGTGAACCATACCGGGTCGAACCCAAGATTGATCACCACGGGTGAGACCAGCGGCAGGATGATCAGCGTCAGCTCGATCCAGTCCAGAAAAAATCCCAGCAGAAAAGTGGCAATGAGGATGCTTAGCACAATGCCATTGGGGCCGAAGGGCAGCGACATCAATGCGCGCTCGATCACCGCGTCGCCACCCAAACCGCGAAGAACCAGGGCGAATGCGGTCGCCCCCAGCATCACGCCAAAAATGAAGCCTGTCGTGAGCGTGGTTTCGCGCAGCACGTCGCGCATCACGCCGTCTTTCAGTTGACGTCGCGACCAGGCGAGCGCCAGCGCCCCTGCTGCGCCGACACCCGCCGCCTCAGTGGGTGTGGCCAAGCCGAAGAAGATACTGCCGAGCACCAACAGAATCAGGGCCGCGGGCGGCACGATGGCGCGCGCCAGATCGATGACTGCGTGCCAGTCGATCTTCCCACCCTCACCTGCCGGCGCACCTTCGGGCCGGAGCAGCCCATAGGCGATGATGTAAAGGATGTACAGCACGCCAAGCAGCAGGCCGGGAAACACCGCGCCAAGAAACAGATCACCCACGCTCATGGCCATGCGGTCTGCCATCAGCACCAGCATGATGCTGGGCGGGATGAGGATGCCGAGCGTCCCTACCGCGGCCACAGTGCCGGCTGCCAGGGGCTTGTCATAGCCAGCCTTTAGCATGGCCGGCAGGCCAAGTAGCGCGAGCAGCACGACCGAGGCGCCGACAATGCCGGTGGTTGCCGCCAGTAGCAGTCCGATCAGGGTGACGGTCAGCGCGAGCCCGCCCCGAACGCTAGCCAAGAGGCGCGACACGCCGCGCATCAGGTCATTGGCGATACCGGAGCGGTCGAGCAACAGGCCCATGAACACGAACATGGGCAGGGCCACCATGACCCAGTTCTCCATGTTGCCCCAAATGCGCTCGACCGATATCGAGGCATAGCTCCAGTCAACGTGGGTGGCCAACTGGAAATCGACTTCCAGCACGATCGCAAGCGCGGTAAAGACCACTGCGAGCCCGCCCAGAATCCAGGCAATGGGATAACCCGTGAACACCAGCGCGATGAAGCTGAGCAGCATCAGCACAGCGAGCATCTCGCTTGGGCTCAGCACGACGTTTCCCCAGCCGCGGCGACTCGATCGGTATCGGCTGTCGGCGACAGAAACAGGAAAGTCCACACGCGCGTCAGCCGAGCAAGAGCCGCGAGCATTAGCAGCGCGAATCCGATCGGCAGAAACGCTTTAGGCAGCCATCGGAAGGGCAAACCGCCGGGTGCTTGCGACACTTCTCCGCTGCTGAAGCTGGACGCGACGAACGGCATGGCGTAGACGAGCACCAACGCGATGAAGGGCAGCAGCAGAAGCAACAGCCCGTAAAGCTCGATCCAGGCGCGGGTGCGATCGCGCCAGCGCTCGCGTAGAACATCGACCCGCACGTGCGCATCACTCTCGCAGGCGCAGGCAATGCCGAGCAGAAAGCCTGCCGCATACAAGTGCCACTGAAGCTCCTCGAACTGGATGAACCCTTCACCCAGCAGCTGTCGCGCGCCGACGTTCGCCAGAATGGTGATGAGCAGCAGAACCCAGATCCAGCCTGCGACGCGCACGCTGGCGCGCAGCAGCGGTGCAGTGGCGCGCGAGAACGCAGTCTCCGGCAGGTTCATCAGAAATCTCGCGGCAGGTAGGCGCGTGATTTCCACAGCGCGTAGTCGGCGCGAAACGCCTTCTGCGAGGCGAGAATGCGCGCGAAATCCGGGTTCGCGGCGGCTTCTTCAGCGAGCACTTCGTCCGTGATCGCCTGCAGGCCGCGCAACACTTCCGGCTGGAGGGTCTCCATGCGCGCGC
>CAZVMA010000154.1:0-6503 GCA_964628545.1 uncultured Pseudomonadales bacterium
GGCGTCGGTTTTTCGACCTCGCGCACGCTGGTTCACCGCAGCAGCAGCGGCGACTTCATTCCCACCTACCGCGCCGCTACCGACGAGCTGAAGGCGCTGGGGCTCGCCCTGTCCGGGGACGCCGGCCACGTCTTCCAGCTGATCTCGGACTGGGAAGACCCAGACGCCGAATTCGACATCCTGCGCGCCACCAGCCGCGCGACCGGTGCGCGAGGAACCTTCACGCTGCTGGACCTGGGCACCCGCGCACCGAACGGCACGCCGCTCTGGCAGCATCATCTGCACAACATCGAGTCGGCGCAGGCCGAAGGGCTCGACATTCGCGGACAGGTGCTCTCGCGACCGGTCGGCATGCTGATGGGCCACCCCGCTTCCATGAGCCCGTTCTCGCGCCGCCCCAGCTTCCTGGCGCTGCAGACGCTGCCGCCAGCCGCCCGTCTGGCCGCGCTGCGCGACCCGGACGTGCGCGCCCGAATTCTCGCAGAGAAAAACGTGAATCCGCACATGTTCGTGCGCATCTTCGAGAAGCGCTTCGACACCCTTTACCCGCTCGAAGAGCCGATCAACTACCTGCCGGAAGCCGGCACCTCGGTGGCTGACCGCGCGGCCGCTGCGGGGCAGGACCCGGAGGCCTGGCTGTACGACTACTTCCTCGGCAACGAGGGCGCCAACCTGGTCTACATACCGGCCACCAACTTCACCGACAACATCCCGACGCTGCTGCGCCACCGCTACACCGTGTCGGCGCTGGGTGACGGGGGCGCGCACGTGGGCTCGATCTGCGACACCAGCGCCAACCTGTACGTGCTCACCAAGTGGGTCAAGGAGCGGCGGGAGATTGACCTGCCTACGGCCATTCATCTGCTAACGCGGCAGCCGGCCGAGCTGTATTCGCTGCACGACCGCGGTCTGCTGGCACCCGGCATGCAGGCAGACCTGAACATCATCGACTTCGACCAGCTTGCGCTGCGTACCCCGCACATCGTCGCCGACCTGCCCGCCGGCGGACGACGTTTCCTGCAGCACGCGAACGGCATCGAAGTCACGGTCAAATCCGGCCAGGTGATCTGCCGCGAGAACGCGCTGACGGGCGCCCTGCCCGGTCGACTGCTGCGTGGCCGCCGGCGCGATCCGCGCAGCACCGCGGCGTGAATGCGGCGGAGCGACATGACCATTCGGACGTCTGACGGCGGGGCCGCGGCAATGCCGCCAACCGTCAGCACGGCGATGAGAATCGTCGACCGGGCTGCCGGCAATCGAGCAGGGGCACGGCTTGCGGGCGCGCTGCTGATCATGGTCGCGGCCCTGGGCCAAGTGGCACGGGCAGATGCAACGGCCGAGGACGCGCGGGTCGCGGTCGACGCCGTTCTGACGCGTCTGCACGCGCTTGCCGCGGCGGGTGATTTCGAATCCTACTTCGACCTCTACGCCCCAGATGCCGTATTTTTTGGCACAGATGCCTCAGAACGCTGGAACATTGCCGAGTTCCGCCGCTATGCGGCGGGCTCGAAAGGCTGGGCCTACCAGATGACTGCGCGCCACATCTTCATCAATGCCAGCGGCGATACCGCCTGGTTCGACGAGGAGCTGCAGAACGCCCGCTTCGGCGCCACACGCGGCACAGGCGTGCTCGCCCTGCGGGAAGGCGTCTGGAAAGTCGTGCAGTACCATCTCACCATTCCTATTCCAAACGCGATGGCCGAAGCTGTCGCAGACGAAATCCGCAGCCGGAGTCAGCCATGAACATGCCTGCCGACGCCCTTGCCAAAGAACTGGCCGAAGTCAATGCGGTGCCGCTCGACGCGCTGGACGCGAGCCGGCCGAGTCTGTTCCAGAACGACACCTGGCAGCCCTGGTTCGCGCGTCTTCGGCGCGAAGCGCCCGTACACTACCTGGCCGAAAGCGCGCACGGCCCGTTCTGGTCGGTGACCACGCACGAATACATCAAGGCCGTCGACTCCAACCACCAGGTGTTCTCGTCGGAAGCGGGCGGCATCGCCATCGTCGACCCGCCGCCGGTTTCTGACACCCAGATGCGATCGCAGAGCTTCATCACCCTGGATCAGCCGCGCCACGGACCGCAGCGGCAGACCGTGGCACCCGCTGTGGGCCCGAAGAATCTCGCCGAGTTCGAGCCGTTGATCCGTGCACGAGCGATCGACATCCTTGAGAACCTGCCGGTCGGCGAAACGTTCAACTGGGTGGAAAAGGTGTCGGTCGAGCTGACCAGCCGTATGCTCGCCACGCTGTTCGACTTTCCGTATGAGGATCGCCACAAGCTGATCCACTGGTCCGACATCACCACGGCCGTGCCGGAAATCACCGGCGACCACTCCATCGACATGAAGGGCCGCTTCGACGAGCTGATGCGCTGCGCCGCGGCGTTCTACCAGCTTTGGGCCGAACGCGCTGCGGCGCCCCCAAAGTTCGATCTGATCTCGATGCTGGCGCATGGGGCGGACACGCGCCGCATGAACGAAAACCCCGAGCTGTTTCTTGGCACCCTGCTGCTGCTTATTGTGGGCGGCAACGACACCACACGAAACAGCATCAGCGGCGGCGTCATCGCCCTCAACCAGTTCCCCGACGAATACCAGAAGCTGCGCGACAATCCGCGCTTGATTCCGAACATGGTGTCCGAGGTGATCCGCTGGCAGACACCGGTGATCCACATGCGCCGTACGGCACTCGCCGACATCGAACTGGGCGGCCAGCAGATCCGGAAGGGCGACAAGGTGGTGATGTGGTATCTGTCCGGCAACCGCGATGAAACCATCTTCCCGGATGCCGATCGGCTGATCATTGATCGCCCGAACGCGCGCGCGCATGTCGCCTTCGGCTTCGGTATCCACCGATGCATGGGCAATCGGTTGGCCGAAATGCAGCTGCGCATTCTGTGGGAAGAAATCATGCAGCGCTTCCACACCGTGGAGCTCGCGGGCGATGTCGTGCGCCTGCCAAACAGCTTCATCCGCGGCATCAAGGAGGTGCCCGTGCGTCTGCACGCACGGTGAGCATCACCGCTTTTCTCGGCATTCGATCGAGCGTCATGACGCGTCGCGATATCGGGCTCGCGGGTCTCGGCGGCGGCTTGGCAGTGTCTCTGATTGTGCTGTCGGGCCTCGCGATCGCCGCCCGACTCGACGGCGCGACCGCTACCGGCTCACTGCCTTTTGCAGTGGCTTCAATCGCGGCCAGCGCGGTGCTGGTGTTCGCCATGCCGCACGCACCGCTGTCGCAACCCTGGCCGGTGCTGGGCGGTCACGTCGTCTCCGCGTTGGCCGGCGTCTGGTGCGCGCTGCACATCGACGATGTGGCGATCGGCGCCGGGGTTGCAGTGGGTGCCGCCATCACGCTGATGCATGTCCTTCGCTGCATGCATCCGCCGGGCGGCGCGACCGCCCTCAGCGCAGTGCTGGCGAGCCCTCTGATCGCCGAGATCGGCTATCGTTACGTCGCCTTCCCGGTGCTCACGGGCGCCCTGTCGCTGATCGTGCTCGCCCTGATCTTCAACTATCCCTTCGCCTGGCGACGTTACCCTGCCGATCTGTTTCTCCGTCAGCAATCAACAGGCACGAAGCAACCACCCGATCACGCACCCGAACCGCTGTCTCAGGAAGATTTTTTCGCGGCCGTACAGACCCACGGATCGACGGTCGCCATCACCCCGGATGGTCTGACAGAACTGCTCGAATCGGCGCGTCGGCATGCTCGGGAAACGATCCAACAGCCAACGGCTATAGCACCAGGTCGATTTTTCAGTAACGGCGCGCTGGGCCTCGAGTGGTCGGTCCGCGAGGTTCTGCAGATGGACATGAGGAACGACGGAGAACCCCCATCCTTGCGCTATCGGGTGGTCGCCGGCGCTGCCGGCGAGCCGTCTTCAGAGTGCAGCGAGAACACCTTCCGGGCCTGGGCCCGATACGAGGTCGTGCGCGCGGGCGATCTTTGGCGGAAGCGCGCCGCACCCTGAGTTGGCGCGGGATCACCGAAGCTTCAACGCATCCTGGAGGCGCGCTCGAAATCCAGCACTCGCCCCTCCGGAGATGCGGTGATCGCAGCCACCCGGGCGCGATGAGCGAACAGCAGGTAGGCCACGCAAGCCAGATGAAGGCCCACCGCGACGCTGCCGAACCACTGGATCCGCACCCACTCGAGCTGAAACAAGAGCGCAAGCGCAAACAGCAGCCCGACGTTCATGGCAACGTGACGGAAGCGCCCTAGCCGATCCACGGTCAGCCCCAAATTGTCGGTGTACAGGCGGATCAGGCTGTCCAGCGAATTCATCAGGAACAGCATGCCGACCACCACCATGGCCAGGTTCGCCAGCCCGGTCGCCGCAATGGCATGCACGTGATGGTGGTACAGCACCGCAAACCAGATGGCGATGGGAATCGACGGAATCGTCACCAACGCCAGCAATAGCTGCCAGGTGCGCAGCCCGCCGACGAAGCGCGCCGTGAACTGGCCAATCATGATCGACCAGGCGAACCACCAGAACAGATAAAATTCGTGGTAGTCGTTCATCGGCAGCATGAACGCGTTCAGATGACGAAAGTAGTCTCCCAACTCCAGCAGATGCTGCCCGAGGCTCGCCGGGCTCAGATCGGCGTGAATCGACATGCCCAGAATCAGCGCCAGAAACATCCACACCGAGATCAGGCTCAGACTGCGCAACACGCGCATGTCGGTCGCTGAAAAGGCAGCCGCGATGATTACCAGCAACACGATGGGATAGCGCCAACCCAAGACGTCGTCCCGATCGATCAAATTCGGGAGATACTCAGGCAAAAAGGTAAGAAACAGGGACGCCGTGAAAGCGCTGGTGCCCACGATTACGACGCTGTTGATCGCCTTCACCACCGGGATCTCGAAAAACCCGACACGAGGTTCGATCACGCAAAAATAAAAGCTGGTCAGAAAATAGAGTATCCACACCAGGAAGCCCCAGAAGCCGAACTCGATGGCGAGCGGATTGGCGAACGCGTACTCCGGGTGGGTCGCGGTGTCCGCGTACAGGGGAAACTCGGTCAGCGGAAACATGATCAGGCCGACATCGAGGCCGGAGGTGAACAGAATCGCCATGAAAGTGAACAGCGGCACCGGGGTAGTACCAACACAGCGCACGTTGCCCCACTTCCATAGGCTGACCAACACCAGGGTGAACACCAGTACCATGCCCACGGACACGATGGTCGTCAGCACCATGGCTATTGCGCTGAATCTTCTGGCGCTGCACGCACCGGCACCGGCGCTGCCGGATCGAGCAGCCCCTCAGAGACGAGATCACGCCATAAGTCCGAGGGTATTGGTGTTCGCAGCCATGCCTGTGCGACCACTTCCTCGGCCGCGTTGCGCGCCCCGGGAATCACCGAGGCCACTTGTGGATGGGCGAGCGGAAACTGCAGCGCAGCCGCAGCGAGCGGCACATCGTGACGCCGGCAGATTGCCAGCAGGCGCTGGGTCTGCTCCCGCACGTGCGCGGGTGTGTCGCCATACATATACGGCATGCGGTCCGGGTCGACCAGCCAGCCGCCCGCATAGGGGGAGGCGATGATCGCGCTCATGCCCCGACTGGCCAGCAGCGGCAGCACCCGCCGTAGGGCTAGCGTATCGAGCAGCGTGTAGGGCCCGGCGATCACCAGAAAATCGAGGTCTACGGTGTCCAGCAGCCGTTCGATCAGGTCTTCGTGGCGGCCGCCCGCCCATGACGCGTAGTTGCGCATCTCGCGATTGCAGCCGGCCCCCAGCGCCTGCACCAGACCCTCTGCACGCAGCGCTTCCAGCGCCCGCGCGCCACCGCCACCTTTACGCTCCAGTTCGCGCAGCGCCTGCTCGACCTGCTCCGGATGGTGATGGCCGTAATCGATATCGTGGATGGTCAGCGCATTGACCCGTGGCAAGCCCAGTCGCTGCAGCGAGTCGCGGTGCTGACGCAAAATGGCCTCGAAACTGTAGTCGAACTGCACGCGAAGACCACTGCGTGGATCGCGCGGTGTTCTCACCTCCCCGCCCGGCGACAGCGTGCGGCGGCTCTCGTCCCGAACCGGCTCAGGCTCGAGCGTACGCCCAACCTTCGTGTTCAGCACGAACGGCTCCGACTCCGCGCAGTCCGCCAGAGCCGCGCCCAGCCGGCGCTCCGAGCGGCCGATGCCGTAGTAGGGCGCCGTGTCAAAAAAGCGGACCCCACCGACCCAGGCCGCAGCGACGGTGTCGATCGCCGCGCGCAGCGGCACTTTCGGGTCACCGAGCGGTCCGCAGCCAAGGCCGAGCGGCGATATCGCGAGGGCCGTCCGGCCCAGCGTGCGCGAGCCGAGTGTCGGGTCAGCCACGATGCGAGCTCCAGTGATTGGGGATGACGGCGCGCGACTGCGCGCCAAGACAACACAGGCTAACCGAGCTGCGCCGACAGGCCCATCCTGGCGCGGGACAATTATTCCGACCAATGAATCAGGCCGGTGACTACAGTCAGTTCGTTCCGTATGGACAGGCCGGTGCGCCGC
>CAZVMA010000155.1:0-6465 GCA_964628545.1 uncultured Pseudomonadales bacterium
ATCGAGCGCCCAGAGCCGCCGCGCTCGCGGGAACATCCTCCGGCGCGCCGGCTGGGACCGGCAGCTGCATCGGCGGCGCGGACGCCGCTGAAGCTGCTGTCGGCTCAGTGGCGCCCTGAACAGTCTCTGCCGCTAACGTGCTTTCATCCGCTTGGTTCATCTCACCAACCGCCCGTTTGTCTGCGCGCGCGAGGCGCGCTGGTTGCTCGACTCCGGTGCGTTGTTGCGCGCCGGAGCTCCTGTTCATCCCATCATGCGCGGTAGGTCGCGCTGGCGCGCACCCCTGCGCATCGTTCACCGACCGGCCGGCTCCTGCCGTTCGGTCCGCCAGGTCGCCCTGAACCCGAACCGGGAGCGACCCGGCGCTTGTTCAGCCTCGCGCGCAGCCTGTCGTGCAGCCTCGCGCGCTGCCCGCTTTTCGGCGCGACGGACCTGCCGCTCGCGCTTCCGACGCCGCATACGAATGCCGAGCCGAATCAGCGAAACGCCGATCATCGCGATCACCAAGGCAACGGCGACGCCCCATCCGGCCACGACCAGTTCCATCACCTCCGGCATCTGTACCAGCGGACGGCGCACGAAGACGAACCAGGTCACCCCCACGGCTGCGAGGATGAGCACCCACAGTGCACCCACCGCAATGATCAGTCGGCCCATCGTGTCCTCAAGCGTCGGAAGCACCGCCGGACCGAACGCGAATAGCTCGAAAATGACGCGACTGGCCCGTCAGCTTTGCGTTATCGGCTCGTATGGTTTTGGCTGTTCTTTTTTTTATTCGTCACGCTGTTTGGCAGAAGGCTTTGACCCGAGACACTGCCGGCAGCTGCGCGCATCCAAAGGCCACGGGGGCCCCTACCACGGGCGGCGCGCAAGACTAATCAGAACAGTCTAGTCCACACCATAGAAGGTACGTCTGTCAAATTCGTGACATTGCAGCAGAAAGTCCGATGGCGCAGCCAGGACGCCGTCATCCCGGGCTCAGGGGCCGACGCACCGCTGCAGGGCCGCGACGTCACGCACCTCGATCGAGCCATAACCCAGCACGATGGCGCCGCTGCTAGCCAGCGTATTCAGGTGGCGGTTCAGGCTCTGGCGAGACACCCCCATCATGTCTGCGATATCCGACTGCGTTAACCGCAAATCAATCGCCTCGGGGCTCGACAGCGCAGTGCCGGGGGGCGCGAGCCCAATCAGGGTCAGCAGCGTATTTGCGACCCGCCCCAGCGGCGGCAGCGTTGCCTGGTAGCTGATGAACTCGAACAGCATTCGCGCGCGTTCGGCCATATCGTGCAGCAACCGCACGGCCAGGGCGGCGTCCGCGTGCAGCACATCCAGCACCGCCTCGCGCCGGATCAGCAGCACGGCAGTCGGCACCAGCGCGCGCGAGGTGTAGACGGCCTTGCCCTCGAACACCGGCACGAATCCATACGTCTGACCCTTGGACAGACGCGCGATCATGTGCCGACGACCCGTGTGCGCGGTGATGCTGAGCTCGAGTTCGCCTTCGAGCACAAGCACCAGAAAGGGAAACAAGACCCCGCGCTCGACCAGGATTTCGTTGTTGGCCAGGCGGTTTACGCGCGCGCCGACGAGCAGCCGGTCCAGCAGATCCGGCCCAAGATCACCGGCCGCGATTGCGGCGGACACCATGCGTCTGATGGCGGGGTCCGACTTCAGATCCGTCACGCGAATCGTCTCCACACGGGGCCAGAGCGAGCAGGCTGCGCCGAGCAATAGCCCGGCGCCGCCTTCCACCTTAACGCGGAATGCTAACGCCGTCGCTGGTCGCCGCAGGACAGCAGTGGCGGGCGACGTGGCGCGCCCGGGCGAGATACCTGAAAATGTCGGCGACGACACCGAGATCAACCGCCATGCAGTCCCAAACCGACAACCTGATCCGCATCGCGCTGTTGGCCGTGTTGGCGATCGCCTGCGCGCAGGTCGTCGCGCCGTTCGCGAGCGTGCTGGTCTGGACCGTGATCCTGGGCATCGCCCTGCACCCGCTGCACGTGTTGTTGACCAAGCGCGTTGGGGGCCGGCGCGGTCTGGCAGCCGCCACTCTGGTGACTGCGGGTCTAGCGTTGGTCGGTACGCCAACGGTGCTGCTCGGCACCTCATTTGCCAGCCACGCCGATGCCGCCTATTCCCGCTTTCACGAAGATCGGCTGAGCCTGCCGCCCCCCGATGCTGCAGTTGCCGACTGGCCGCTGATCGGTCCGCGCGTACACGCCACCTGGACGGCCCTGTCCGAGGATCTGCCGGGGTACCTGCAAGCGCACAAGGCGCAGCTGCAGCACGTCGCGATGACGCTGGTGCAGACGGCGGCCAGCACCGCAAGCGCTGTGGCCCTGTTTCTGGCGGCGCTGGTGCTGGCGGCTATTCTGCTGACATACGCCGACGCTGCGCATGCCGGCGCCGCCCGCATCCTTCGCCGACTCACCGAGCCCGAGCGCGCGCAGCGACTCGAGGCGCTGTGCACCGCCACCGTACGCTCGGTTGCGGCCGGGGTGATCGGCGTCGCGTTTCTGCAGGCGTTGCTGCTGGGCGTCGGTTTCATGCTCGCCGGAGTGCCGGCCGCCGGTGTGCTGGCGTTCCTGGCCCTGCTGCTCGGTATCGTCCAACTGCCCATGCTGGTGCTGACGCTGCCGGTGATCGGCTGGATCTGGTGGGCCGGTGATGCGTCTGCCGCAGTGAATCTCGGGCTGAGCGTGTTTCTGGTGGTGGCCGGCCTGATCGACAACGTGCTGAAGCCGCTGTTGCTCGGGCGCGGCGTCGAGGCGCCCATGCCGGTCATTCTCGTCGGCGCACTGGGCGGCATGGTTTGGAACGGCATTCTGGGGCTGTTCGTCGGCGCCGTGCTCCTGGCGGTCGCCTACCAGCTGCTGGACGACTGGAGCGGATCCGCGTAGCCGACAGCGGCCGCGCCGGACGCTTGACGCTGCCGCCCGCGCCGACGTGGGGCGCCACCACACGCAACCCGTCGCGGCGTGATCTGATTCAGGCTCGCCAAGCCGCGCGCGCGTCCGCTAACCTCCCGATTCGCCGCCGGGATACCCAACATGACCCGCATCGCACCGTTCTTGCCCATGATTGCCGCCCAGGCCGCGACGGCCGACCGGACGCGCTCCATCGATCCCGCAGTTATCGCCGCGCTGAAACGCTCAGACCTCATGCGGCTGACCGCCGCGCGATCGCTGGGCGGACTGGCGGCCCCGGTCAGAGAGGTCGGTGCGGAGCTCGAAGCCCTCGCGACCGCCTGCGCATCGACTGCATGGTGCCTGTGGAATCACCTGTGCACCTTCCACCTGTTCGCCGGACTGCTCGGGCCCGACCATGCCGAGTTCTTACGCGGCATTGTCGAGCGCGGCGAGTGGGTCTGCTTTCCGGCCGGTGCGGGAACCGGGGTGCGGGCAGAAACGGATGCCGCCGGCTTTGCGCTGCGCGGCGTCGCCGCATTCGGCTCTGGCTCGCGCTATGCCGAATGGGCAGGCGTCAGCTTCGTCGAAACAGATGTCGGCGGGCCGAGAAAACCGGAATTCACGCTGGTCGATCTAAGCGCACCCGGGGTACGCATCGATCCGACCTGGAACGCCATGAGCGTGCGGGCGTCGGCCACCGATCACGTGCACTACGAAGGTGTACGCCAGCCACCCCATTTGCGGGTGCCGTTCCCGTTCCGTTACCGCGAGCGGTTCCGGGCGGACGACTGTCCGATGATCGACCACCGCTATCGCGAGGACTGGGTCGCGCTGTCGGACCTGTGGCTTGGCGCCATGGCGGTCGGTGTCGCCGAGGCCGCACTGCAGGACTGCGCGCACGGTATTCGCGACCGGATCGCCATCATGGGCACACGCATGATCGAACGCCCTACCATTCACGTGAACCTGGGGGCCGCACGCGCCCAGATCAGCGCCGCTCGCGATACCGTACATGCCGCGATGGCCGAGACCGACGACCGCATCGCCAGTGCCCGATTTCCCGTCGAAAGCGACTATCTGCGGCAACTCGCCGCAAGCATGCAGGCCATTGCTCTGTGCGACGAAGCGATGCGCTTGATCCTGCGCGTGCTGGGTGGCAACGGCCTGCGCGAGGGCGTCGATTTTGAACGCCGGTTTCGCGACTTCCAGGCAATGCCCCTGCACATCAATGCGCATCGCGACCGCGTGACCGAGCAGGTGGGCCGCCACCTGCTCGGTCTGACCACTGAAAACGCGTTCTGAGAGGTCCACGCTCCGCCTTGCCGGCGCGCTTGTGCAACCCGGTGCCAAGGTGGCAGTCTACTTTGGGCTGCCGGGGCGGGGGGTCCCATAGACCAGAGCGGCCAGACTTCGGGGGAAACATGATCAGGAATTACGCTAGCATTCTGGCCGTATTTGCAGCGGCCTTCGCGGTCAATGCCTTGGCGCCGTCGATTCTGACACTGATCGGCGGACTGTCCGGAACCGAGGCGCCCATTGCGCAATCGCTCTGGTGCCTGGGCCTCATCCTTGGATTTGGCTGGCTGTGCAGCCTGGCTTCGGCAGGCACTATCTTTCCGAACTTCACGGTGCAGCTTCTGGTCGGCATCATCCTGCACGACGCTCTGGCGCCACTGTCTGCGCAGATGCTTCTTGCGGTCGTCGTGTGCACGGCGTTGGCCGCGATCATCCTGAAATCGGGGGGCGACGAGATCGACCGCCGGGATTTCGTGAAGTTCGCGTTCCCCACGGTGATGATCGCAGTGGTCGGCTACCTGATCACATTCTTCATCATGTTCCCGATCCTGATGGCGCTCGGGCTGGACGGTAAGACCGCGGCGCTGCTTGCCGCCATTATCGGTTCGACAGATCCGGCTGCGCTCATACCCACGCTGCGCCAGTTGTCTTTCAAAGACGAATACAAACGGGTATCAGGCATTTCCGTGGCTGAAAGCGCGGTGAACGATGCCGTTGGCGCCATCTTTACGGCTGCGATCGTGGCCATGATCCTCGCCGGCGTAGATGTCAGTAGCGTTTCCGGTCTGTCGGCCGGGCTCGTGCAACCCGACAATCTGATTCATCTCGGCAACCAGTTCCTGTTCGGGATCGTGGCAGGCCTCGCCGGCTGGGGGTTGATGTCTCTGTTCGAGCGCTACAAGGCGTCTCGACACAGGCCGGACGTAGCGGAACCCACCTACGATTTTGGCATGGTGCTGGCCGTGCCGCTGGTCACCTTTTTCCTGGCCCAGACCATTCACGGAAATGGCTTCCTGGCCGCCTTCGTCGCCGGCCTGCTGGCCAACTTCAATCATGGCGCCGAGTACTTCCGCGGCCAGCTGCATACGCTTGAAACCGAGATCGATAGTGTCGCCAAACCAACGATCTTCATGATGGTGGGTCCATTCGTAGCGCTTTCCGACCTCGTCGAAACCGCGCTGCTTGGCCTGGCGATCTCAATCATCTTCATGTTCGTCGCGCGGCCCCTTGCCGTGCTGGTGTCGATGCTGCCGACCGGCCTCAACATGCGCGAAAAACTGTTCCTGTGCGCGGTGCGCGAGACCGGTGTGATCCCCGTGGTGCTCGCCGTCATCACGGTCGCACAGCTGCCAGAGCTGACTTCGCTCATGCCCCTGACCGCGTGGGTGGTGATCTGGACGCTCACCTTCCTGCCCGCGGTTACGCCCTGGTGGGCCCGCCGACTGGGCGTCGTGGACGGGCAGGCCACCAGCGGCGCGGGGGCGAATCACTGATGCAGCAGTCCGAGATCCAGCTGCGCACCGACTTCGATCGATTCGAGATCGTTGCCACGCGAACGTTGCCCGAGACGCCAACGCCGTCGCCTGGCATCACCCGCCGCATGATCGAACGTGATGGCGGCGAGGTGGCCCGCGCCACGTCAATCGTTCGGTACGCCGCCGGATGCACCTTTCCGACCCACAGCCACGATCTGGGCGAGGAAATCTTCGTGCTCTCGGGCACTTTCGCCGACGAGCACGGCACGTACCCGGCAGGTACCTACCTGCGCAATCCGCCGGGAAGTTCGCACGCGCCGCGCACCGACGACGGCTGCGAGCTGTTCGTGAAGCTGCGCCATTTGCAGCCAGACGATCAGCAGCGCGTCGTCATCGACACCCGGGCGGGGCACTGGCAGCCAGGCGCGTTTCCGGGGCTGATGAACCAGCTCTTGGCCAGCTACGACACCGAGCGAACGGTGCTCGTGCGCTGGGCGCCGGGCACGCACATTCCGCCGCACACCCACGGCACCGTGGAAGAAACCCTGGTACTCGAAGGCGAGATTCAGGACGAAGCCCATCGCTATCCGGCCGGCACCTGGTTCCGCGCCCCGCGGGGCAGCACGCACGCGCCATTCAGCACCACCGGCGCCCTGATCATGATCAAGGTCGGGCACGTGCGCCTGCCCTGACCTTAAACCCCCGAATTCAGACCCAGGAGAACACGATGCTCGCCGCCCAACTCCTCGGGCGCCAGCGCATCGGGCTCGCCGAGC